>DASRJW010000149.1 GCA_035649275.1 Candidatus Krumholzibacteriia bacterium | reverse complement strand
GAGATGACGGTACGGGTGGGCACGGCGGACGAGAGCGAAGAGATCGTCTTCGCGCCACTCCTCGCACGCCACCGCGGCCACGATCTGCTGCGCCAGGATGTCGAGCGGTTGCGCCGGAATCGAAAGTCTGTCGAGCTCGGTGCGGTGCACGGCGTCGAGCAGCGCGGCGCATTCCACCAGCTCGTCCCGGCTGAGCGGGAAGAGCCGCCCCTTGGGCAGGCGGCCGAGGCCGTGGCCGGCGCGCCCCACGCGCTGCAGGAGCGCCGCGATCGAGCGTGTCGAGCCCAGCTGGCAGACGAGATCCACGTCGCCGATGTCGATGCCGAGCTCGAGCGACGAGGTGGCGACGAGCGCCCGCAGCTGGCCGCGCTTCAAGCGGTCTTCCGCCTGCAGCCGGTGCTCGCGGGAGAGGCTGCCGTGGTGCGAGGTCACGTTCTCCGGGCCGATGCGGTCGCTCAAGTGGCGGGTGACGCGCTCGGCCATGCGACGCGTGTTGACGAAGACGAGCGTCGTGCGGTGCTCGGACACCAGGGCCGCCAGACGATCGTAGATTTCCTCCCAGACTTCGCCGGACATCACCGCTTCCAGGGGGGAAGCGGGGATCTCGACGGCGAGGTCGAGCCTGCGGGCGTGCCCGACGTCGACGATCGTGCAGTCCGGCGAGCCCTCCGCACTCGACGCGCCGGTGCTCGTGTTCCCCACCAGGAACCTCGCCACCGCCTCGATGGGCCGCTGTGTCGCCGAGAGACCGATGCGGACGAGCCTTCTTCCAGCCAGCGCTTCCAGGCGTTCGAGGCTGAGGGCGAGATGGGAACCGCGCTTGTTGCCGACGAGGGCGTGGATCTCGTCGACGATGACGGTGCGTGTCGTCTGCAGCATCCTGCGTCCGCGCTCGCTGGTGAGCAGGATGTAGAGCGATTCGGGCGTGGTGACGACGAGGTGCGGTGGGCGCTTCACCATGGCGGCGCGCTCCGCTTGCGGCGTGTCCCCAGTACGGAGGAAGACGCGGATCTCGGGCGCCGCCTGACCGCTCTCTTCGAGTGCGGCCCGGATCCCTCTCAGGGGTTCCTGCAGGTTGCGCTGGATGTCGTTGCTGAGAGCCTTGAGCGGCGAGACGTAAACCACCTGCGTCTCGTCGGGGAGCGGCCCCTCCTGTCCTTGGCGCACCAGGGAGTCGATGGCAGCGAGGAAGGCGGCGAGCGTCTTCCCGGAACCCGTGGGGGCGGCGACCAGCGTGTGGCGTCCCGCCTGGATGGAGGCCCAGGCCTTGGGCTGAGGCTCCGTGGGTGCGGCGAAGGTCCGCTCGAACCAGGCCGAAACGGCGGGATGGAAGCCTGGGAGACTCATGCTCTGAGTAGAGCACACTTCGCGGTCGAGAGGAACGCCCACGGCCCTGCGTGACCGCGCCACAGAGAGGAGTCTTCGACAACCGGTTCCCGTCAGCGTCCTTTGTCGCCTTCTCTGGCGCGCAGCCCGCTCTTGCGGATGCCATAGCCGAGGTAGACGACGAGACCCACTACGAGCCACAGCCCGAAGCGAACCCAGGTGATCCACGGTAGGCCGGTGGCGAGGTAGATGCAGGACGCGATGCCCATGAGCGGGACCCAGGGGACGAACGGGGTGCGGAAGCCGCGCGGGCGGTGCGGCTCGCGCCAGCGCAGCACGAGGACACCGGCGCAGACGAGCATGAAGGCGAAGAGCGTGCCGATGTTCGTCAAGTCCACCATCTCATCGATGCTCGTGAACATGGCGGTGACCCCGACGGCGACACCGGTCAGGATGGTGGCCACGTGGGGCGTACGGAAGCGCGGGTGCACGCGCGCGAACTTCTGGGGCAGGAGGCCATCACGCGCCATGGAGAAGAAGATGCGCGGCTGTCCGAGCTGGAAGACGAGAAGGACGGCGGTGTGCGCGATCACCGAGCCGAAGGCGACGATGCCAATGGCGACATTCTTCATCTTCTCGATGTGGGCGTAGTCGAGCGCCATGGTGAGCGGCTCCGCCTGCTGCGTGGCGCGCATGCCGACCAGGTCCCGGTAGGGGATGATGCCGGTGAACACCGCCGCGACGACGATGTAGACGAGCGTGCAGACGATGAGCGAGCCGATGATCCCGATCGGTAGATCGCGCTTCGGATTACGCGTTTCCTCGGCGACCGTGGTGACGGCGTCGAAGCCGATGTAAGCGAAGAAGACGACCGCGGCGCCGGCCTGGATCCCGGCCCAGCCGCCAGGGGCGAACGGGCTCCAGTTCTCGGGACGCACGTAGCGGGCGCCGACGGCGATGAAAAAGCCGAGCACCAGGAGCTTGATGCCCACCATGACGGCATTGAAGCGCGCGCTCTCGCGGATTCCGATCACGAGAACGACGGTGACGAGCGCCACGATGAGCACGGCCGGCAGGCTGAAGACGATGGGGACGCCGAACAGGTGTGGGGCGCGCTCGAACAGACCCGGGATCTTCGCCGCGGTGCGGAAATCGGTGGAGAGCCAGTCCGGAATGTGGATGCCGAAGCCGGCGACGAAGGTCTTGAAGTAGTTCGCCCAGCTGATGGCGACGGCGACGTTCCCGACTGCGTATTCGATGATGAGATCCCAGCCGATGATCCAGGCCACCAGCTCGCCGAGCGTCGCGTAGGAGTACGTGTACGCACTGCCCGAGATCGGCACCATGGCGGCGAACTCGGCGTAGCAGAGTGCCGCGAAGCCGCAGCCGATGGCGGTGAGGACGAAGGAGAGGATGAGCGCCGGGCCCGCGCCGGGGCGCGCCGCGTCACCGGCGGCGGCGGTGCCGATGGTGGCGAAGATGCCGGCACCGATGATGCCGCCGATGCCGAGCAGCACCAGATCGACCGGCCCGAGCGCGCGCCGCAGCCGCCGTTCCGGCGCTTCGCCTTCCTCCAGGATCGCATCCAGGCTCTTGGTGGCGAAGAGTCGGCGCAGCACGCGCATCCTTCCGGCATGGTGCCCGAATCCTGGCGCGGGTCGACCCGGCCACGAAAACCTCGGGACTTGCACCCCGGCCGCTTCCCCGGCGGCTAGCTGCGCCCGTGCCTCCCTGGAGCGCCCCAGAGCTGCTGCAATCTGCGGTCGCGCCCGCAGCCTTCACGGTAGCTCTCGTAGCGCTCGGGATCCTTCTTGTAGAAGTCCTGGTGGTAGGCCTCGGCAGGATAGAACACCGCAGCCGGGACGATCTCGGTGACGATCCTGCCCTTGAAGCGTTGTGGAGTGGTTTCGATCTTGTGCTTGGAGTCCTCGGCGAGCTGCTTCTGCGTCGCGTCCTGGTAGAAGACGGCGGAGCGATATTGGTGTCCGTGGTCGCAGAACTGCCCCTCGGCCTGCGTCGGGTCGATGTTGTGCCAGAAGAGCTCGAGCAGCTGGGAGTAGGAGACCTTCTTCGGGTCGTAGACGACCTGCACGCTCTCGGCGTGTCCGGTCTTGCCGGCCGAGACCTCCTCGTAGGTCGGGTCCTTCTCGAAACCGCCGGTGTAACCGGAAGTGACCGAGACGACGCCCGGGAGACCTTCGAAGGCCGTTTCCGCGCACCAGAAGCAACCCATGGCGAAGGTCGCCTTCTCGGTCGCTGGAGCTTCCTGGGTGCGTGCGGCTCCGACCAGCCCAAAGAGGAGAGAGAGGGTCGCGATGGCGGCGGGAAGCACACGTCCGTTCTTCATGCTGCCTCCTTGGAGGCGTCAGAGTAGAGGCCGGGCCAGCGACGGTCAAGGCGCCGTTGCTTGGCCGCGCGCCTTTGGCGGACGCCGCAGCGAGCGGCCGGTAAGACAAGCACGCTTTACGCCGCGCATGGACAATGCGGCCACTCGTGATACTCTCCTCGCAGCTCTCATCGACCGGTGTGGCGCCCCCACCCAGAGAAGGTATGTATGAGAGATCCCGCGACGCTGTTGGATCCACCGGACCTCCGTCTGCCCCCCCATGGACCTGGGCGCGGCGGCGGCCGCGGCGGCAATGGTGGTGGCGACTCCGAACGGCACAAGCGGGGGGACTCGTCGACCATGGTGTTCGGCGTCTGGCTGGCGCTCGTTCCCATCCTGGTTCTCTTCCTCACCTTGGCGGTCGCTTACCTGTTGCGGCAACGCGGCCCGAGCAGCACGCTCGCGACGCCGCTTCCCCGCTTGCTCTGGTTCAACACGGTGCTCTTGCTCGGCAGCAGCCTCGTCCTCGAGCGCGGCCGCGCCGTGCTCCGCCAGCAGGGCGACCCGCAGCGCTGGACCATGGTCAGCTTCGTCATGGGTTCGCTCTTCGTCCTGGGTCAGGCCGTGGCCTGGGTGCTCTGGTGGCAGCGTGGCATGCGCCCGGAAACCACGGTGCACAGTGCCTTCTTCTACATCCTCACGGGGACGCACGCGGTGCACGTGCTCGGGGGGCTGCTCTTCCTGGGATCGGCGGCGTTCTGGCCCCATCGCCGTCTCCTCGGCATGGGGCCCGCATTGTTCGCGCGCCTCACCGCCATCTACTGGCACTTCCTCGCCGTTCTCTGGATCGGTTTGCTCCTCATTCTCGAGCTCGCCACCTAGGAGCCCCGACATTCCCATGCGCATCGTGCGGTTGCGCCGCCGGGCCCGCATCGTCGACGGCCAGGACATCCTGAGCGAGGTCCTCGATCACCCGGGACCGACGGACACGATGTTCGACGTGCTGGCCGCGTGCATCGCCGCTCTCGCTTCGGGCCCGCGCGTCGTCGTCCTCGGTTTCGCTGGCGGGGGCGTCGTCGCACCGCTCCGCGCCATGGGCTTCGGCACCCCGCTCACCGCCGTGGACCTGTCACTCCGCGGCGAGCGCCTCTTCCGCGAGCTCTCCGGCAGCTGGGTGGGTCGCGTCGACGTGATCCGGTCCGACGCGGCCTCGTGGCTGATACGCCGCCGCACACGCTACGACCTCATCCTGGAAGATCTCTCAGTGCCCTCGACCGACGAAGCCGTGAAGCCCGTGATCAGCCTCGACACGCTGCCGGAGCTCATGCAGCAGCGCCTGCGCCCCCGGGGCATCGCGGTCACCAATGTCCTGCCGGTGCCGGGTTCGCCGTGGCGACCTGTGCTCGAACATCTGGCGGCGCCGTTCCAGCGGGCGCACGTCGTGCACCTCGACGACTACGTCAATCGCATCCTGTTGGCAGGGGCGCTGCCAGCCGCCGCCGCGGTGTCGCGCGCGCTCCGCGAGGCTCTGGCACGGATCGGCTCGCTGCAGGCAGGCAGGCTTTCGGTGCGTGAGCTCGAGCCTCAGGCCACACCGTCGACCTCGCGCGCACGCGCTCGGGCCCGTTCCACCAAGTCCCGTGGATAGCCGCTCCGCTCCAGCCAACGCAGCGCATTGTGCGCCGTGCTGATTCCTTCCTGGACCCGGTAGGGAAAGACGAGGCTGTCGCCGCGAATCTCCTCGCCGAAGTGCAGGGCCACGATGCCGTCCGTACCCGGGGCGCCGGCGAGCCGCGCCAGCTCCTGCTCGTGCGTCGCCAGGAGGAAGAGCCCACCCCGCGCTGCCAGCCAGCGCGCCACCTCGAGGCTCGCCGCCAGGCGTTCGCTCGAGTTCGTACCCCGGAACAGCTCGTCGAAGAGACCGAGCACGTGGACGTCGCTCGCCGCGGCGGCGAGGATGCGCTGCACGCGCTCGACCTCCACGAGGAAATAGCTCTTACCGTCGGCGAGGGAGTCGCGAACGTTGATGTTGGCCACGAGTCGGAGCGGCGTGCTGCGCCAGGTCGCCGCCCGCACCGAGGCACCGATCTGCGCCAGCACGGCGTTCAGCGCCACCATGCGGAGAAAAGTGGACTTCCCTGCCATGTTGCTGCCGGTGACGACGGCCACACGGGCGGACCCGCCCAGGTGGAGATCGTTCGGCACCGCGTGCCCGAGCAGCGGGTGGGCCCCGGCCCCGATCGCGAGGAGCGGCTCGGCCGCAGCCACGAGCTCGGGAACGCAGAGCCCGTCCCGCTCGGCCTGATGCAGCGCGAGTGCCACCAGACTCTCGAGATCGCAGAAGGCCTCGACGACCCGTTCCAGCGCCCGCGGGTCGCGCCGCCACTGCGACTCGAGCGCCAGCAACCACTGGAGCTCCCAGGCGAAGAGCAGCTCGATGATCCCGTAGAGGAACCCCAGGTCGCGCAGGTGCAAGAGCCGAACGAGCCGGAGTGTGCGGGGGAGGCAGGCTCCGGGCGCGGCGGCCTGCGTGAAAACGTCGCGCTGGGCTCGAAGGACGGCGCTGCGTGGCTCGTGCGCCGCAAGCACCTGGGCCACCTCCTGCGTCACGCGCAACAGTGGCTCCAGCTCGAGCCACGCCTCACGCACCGGCCCCACGCGACGCCGGAGCGGCCAGGCGATGGCGAAGAGGACCATGAAGGCGAGACCGGCGAGGGGCAGGAGGACGCGGAAGGCGATGCCGACGCCGATGAAAACCGCCACCGCCACGGCGAAGGCAGCAAGGGCGACACGCGCGCGGCCGCCGGGCAGCACCGCCGTCCGCGCCAGGAAGGCGGGCATGCGCTCGAGGCGGAGGCTCCGACCAGCGAAGGCAGCGAGCATCAAGGCATCGCGCTCCGCCGTGTGGGCGGCGAGCTCCGCCACCGTTTCCTGGCGGGCGCGGATCGCGCCGGTCTCCAGCAGCGGTGTGCGCACGAGAAGGCGCAGGCGTCGAGCTCCGAGACTGGTTTGCGTCGTGTTGAGCAGTGTGAAGAGCGACGGCGGCTCGCCGTCGATGCCGAGGTCGTCCGCCGCCCAGGGATCGAGGGCGTGCATCGCGCCCTCGTTGACGACGGTGGCACGACCTGCGTCCAGGGCAGAGAGCGGCTCCGCTGGCAGCAGCGCTGCGACGCCGGGTCCATGCCCACCCTGCAAGCGCGCCAGGCATTCCAGGGCCAGGAGCCTCCGCCGGCGGGCGCGTTCCTCCCGTGTCCGCACCCGAGTGTGCAGGAGCACGAGCGCCGCGAATAGCAGCGCGAGGGGCAGCATGCCGAGGGCGCCCCACAGGAGCGAGACGCGCACGGTCTGCACGAAGGCCACGGTGAAGAGCACGAACACCGCAAGACGCGCGGCGCCGAGCCAGAACGAGCGACGGTGCCAGCGGGCTTCTTCCTGCTGCTGCGCCACTGCCTGGGCGGAGCGCTCCTGCCCAAGTGCTGCGAGCCTCTCCGCGGCGCGTACCGCGGTGTCGTGCGGGGCGGACACCATGGGGGGATTCTAAGCGGCAACCTGTCGGGCGGCCCAGCACGAACCGGGCGCCCCATCGTGTCAGGGGACGCCGGTTCCGACACCGAAGTGGTGGATCAGGACATACCGCGCCAGGTCGACGTGGGACTCGGTCGTCAGGGCGAAGATCTCGAATCCGGACATGGCCCGGCTGTAGCGCGCCTCGCCTGGCCAGGACTTGGCCATGACGAAGACGGGCTGGCGGTCCGCGGTGTCGGGGTAGCCGAACCCCGTCACTTCGTTCTGCGGCAGCCCGCTCACGTAGGAGTACAGGGTGAAGGAGATGCCCGGCAGCGGCACGAGCGGATCCCTCTGCGTGATCATGGCGCGCGGCATGTTGTAGATCTCGACGTTCGCCCGCGCCGAAGTTCCCGCCACCTGGGTCCACAAAGGCCCCAAGCCGAGGCTCGGGGCCCCGGCAGCGTCGGCCGCATCGCCGGGTGCGAGCCCCTTGCAGAACTGTGCGAGGCCGAGACGCTTGCTGTCGATGGCCGAGCCCACGTCGAACATCTCGATCCCCATGGCATAGAGCAAGCTCGTGGTGCCCACCGAATCGATCCCCAGCGGATGCGCCTCGAGCGGGTCGTCCCAGTTGGTCACGTTCACTGGGTCGAACTCGTGGCCGCGAATGCGCTCGTTGGGCCACAGCGTCCGGGCGGCCCGGAAACCATTGATCCAGAGCCTGCCACCGTTCGCCAGGTAGACGTTGACGTAGTTGTAGGATTTGGCGCTGTTCTGATTGCGCGTCGGCAGCGGGTCGACGAACTGCGCCACCGTGCGCAAGGCCGACTGCCCGCGCTGGTTACTGCGGACGCTCCACACCACCGCCCGGTAGTCGAAGATCTTCTGGATGGGCGGCGGCTCGCGGCGATTGTCCGCCACAGAGAAGACGTCGGCGTTCAGGTCGAAATCGAAGTGGCCCTCGCCGGCGAGACGGCTCAGCACCTCGACCCAGTGTTCGTCCTCGACCCTCTCGGTGGTGACGTCCGTGAGGTAATCCGTGTCGTCCACCCAGAGAACCGGGCGGGCCCGCGTCACCGGATGCACGGGCAGCTCGTAGATGGCCTGGGCTACGGAGTGGGCGTTGTCCTGCACCTGCACGTAGAAGCGGTGCGTCCCGTCGTTGAACGAGCGCTCCGGCGCCGACGTCGTGGTGCGGCTCCAGCTCGACCATTCGGCGTCGTCATCCACGTCGCGGATATCCCAACCGTAACGGTAGCCGATGATCTCCCCACCGTAATGTTTCGTATCTGCGACCCAGCGGAACCGCAGCGGCTGTCCGGCGGCGACGTCGATGCGAATCGGGCGGGAGCCACCGACGAAAGTCTGCGTCCCCAGGTACTCGTCGCGCACGCGCAGCAGCGGTCCGATGCTGCCGGTCACGCGCACGAGGGCCGTGTTGTTCTTCCCGGGTGTGGACCAGTCGAACACGGGAGTGGCGGCGCCGGCCTCGTCCAGGGCCTGCACGGTGAAGATGTAGTAGCCCGCACCGGGAGCGTCGCCGATGCGGACGAGACTGGAGACGACCGTGTGCCGGCCGAGACTGTCGGCCGCATCCCAGCGCTGCCAGGGGCTCCATTGGAACCGCGTCGGTAGGGAGTAGAGCGATTCGGGGAAGCTCGCATAGCTCGTTCCGGGTCGCGACAGATCCAGCTTCGAGGGCAGGACGACCCAGCGCGACGCCACGGGGGCAATGCTGGTGAAGTCGTCGAGGGGATCCTCCCCGTCCCAGCGGAAGACGATCACCGGCGGGCCGGAGAATTCTTGTCCGGCCACGACGGGGCGGCGCAAACGTACGATCGGGGCGATGTTCTTGGAGTTGAAGGTGCGGTAGTCCGGCGTCGGGTCCGCGGACCCTTCGTTGTCCACGGCGCGGATGAAGAAGGTGTGCCAGCGCTCGAAGGGGGTGCGGCGGACATCGTCCTCGCGCTCATGCGGGCCGGGCACTGGGGGCCGGCGCAGCGTGTCCGCCAGGGTGGCGAACACGGAGTCCGTTTGCGACGTTCCCATCCAGCGCGGATCTTCCGGGGTAGGCACCTCGACCACGACACGGGTCGGATCCCCATCGTCCGGCGTGCCGTCGACGTGACTCCGCGCCATGGGATGATCCACCATGATGAAATCGTAATGATCGATGGTCCCATCCCGATCCGTGCCGGACCAGTGGAACTCCACATGGTAGCTGTTCACGGAAGTGGAATCGGGCGGGCCGCTGGAGAGCACGGTCTCGGGGGCGGCATTGGGGTGGCGGCGTTCCATCCCCAGCTCGTTGTCGCCGCAGCCCGCGAGAGCGAGCAGGGCGACAGCGCACCCCAGAGTCCGTCGTTTCATGGCGCCCTTCTCCGGGAACGCGACCGCATTGGGGGGGGGACGCGTCGAGAAGTCGTGCTCGCCGTTGCATCGACGAGAATAGCACGCTAGGCTCCGAGACTCGAAGTGAGTGCTTTGCCTCTGGGCGCGGTCGCGACCGTAAAGCGCGTGGCGTCCAGGCGCCTGACACGAGGTCACAACGAGGGTGGCGTGAGCATGGTCCGTCGACCCGGACGCACCGCGAGGGCGCGCCGCGTGACCCGGTGCCGCAGGCACTCGCGGCCTCACCCAGGACGCCAGCGCTTCCGGACGCCGGCGGTGGCGCTGGGCCTCCTACTCTGCCCTCACCTCCTCGGGGCTGCCGAGCCGGCATTGCAGCTGGTCGAGAGCTTCCCGGTCGAAACCTCCCTCGACAACCCCGACGTCCCGGATGCACACGCGGTCTGGACGGCGATGCTCGGAGGGGCGCGCCAAAGCCTCGATTTCGCCGAGTTCTACGCCAGCAACGAACCGGGAACCCGCCTCGAGCCCATCGTCGCCGCCATCGAGGCCGCCGCGGCTCGGGGTGTGCACGTACGCTTCCTCGCCGAGGAGAAGTTCTACCGCACCTACCCCGAGACGCTGGACCGCCTGGGTCGGAAGCGCGGCATCGAGGTGCGGCGCTTCGAGGTCGGAAAGCTCATGGGGGGAGTGCTGCACGCCAAGTACTTCGTCGTCGATGGCGAGGAAGCGTTCATCGGCAGCCAAAACTTCGATTGGCGCTCTCTCACGCACATTCAGGAGCTCGGCATGCGCATCCGCGTGCCCAGCGTCGTCTGGGCTCTGCTCGACGTCTACGAGTCGGACTGGGCTCAGGCCGGGGGCAAACCCCCGCCCGCGAGCCGCCCGCAGGAGGCCGCCTTCCCCACCACGGTCGTGCAGGACGGCGACACGCTGCGTCTCACACCCGTCTTCAGCCCCCGCGGCTACCTGCCCGACCCGAATCTCTGGGATCTACCGCGCCTCGTGGAGCTGATCGCGGCGGCGCGGCGGACCGTCCGCGTCCAGCTCCTCACTTACCGCAGCGTGGATCGCGACAGCACCTACTTCGGTGACCTCGAAACGGCGCTCCGCGCCGCTGCTGCCCGTGGTGTGCAGGTGCAGCTCCTGCTCTCCGATTGGTGCAAGCGCCGCGGCACGATCGAGGGCTTGCAGAGCCTGCAAAGCCTGCCCCATTTCGACGTCAAGCTCGTCACCATTCCGCCGGCGGCTGCGGGCTTCATCCCCTTCGCCCGGGTCATCCACGCCAAGTACCTGGTGGTGGACGGCAGCGCCTTCTGGCTCGGCACGAGCAACTGGGAAAAGGACTATTTCTACAGCAGCCGCAACGTGGGGCTCATCGTCGAGGGTGGCATGGCGCGCCGTCTCGACCGCTTCTTCGCCGACAACTGGAACAGTCCCTACGCCTACGATGTCGACCCCTGCGCCACGTACGAGCCCCCACGGATCGGGCCATGACGCTTGCCTGCGTGCAGAGGTTGCGTGGCGGCGGCTGCGCCGCGCTCCTTGAAGACCCGCAAGCCTTGCGCGGTCCTATCGCATGCAGCCAAGGCGTGCTAGGCTTGGAACTCCGCCGCTCATCGTAACCCGTCAAGCCAGGAGGAATCCGCGTGTCCGTGTTCACCAATCCTGCCGGGAGGGCTGCTGACGCAGCCGCAAAGTACACCCAGGCTCTCCTCGAGCTGCTGGGTGAGCGTGATCCGCTCGCCGTGTTGCGGGAGCTACCCGTGGCGTTGCGCGCTGCCATCGACGGCCTGAGCGCCGCCGAACTGGCACGACCGGAGGTGCCAGGCAAGTGGTCGATCCAGCACGTGGTCGATCATTTGACCGATCAGGAAACGGTCGCCGCCTACCGCTGGCGCTCGGTCATCGCCGAGGACGAACCGGAGCTGCGCGGCTACGACCAGGATCGCTGGGCGGCCCGACTGCGCTATGGCGCGGCGCCGGCCGCGACGGTGCTCGCCGAGCTCGAGACACTCCGGCGCCGCAATCTCCGGCTCCTCGAGGCGCTCGACGACGCCGAGTTCGAGCGTGTGGGACAACACACCGAGCGCGGCCCGGAAAGCGTCCTCCGTATCATGCAGCTCACCGCCGGTCATGACCTGGTGCACCGGCGTCAGATCGCCCGCATCCTGAAAGCGCTGGGGAAGGCATAGTTTTCTTGCCGGAGGACCAGAGCACGGCCGCGGAATCCGCGCGTTGAAAAACTTCGTCCGCTCTGTGAACCTACGGAGGACGAGCGTTCAGTAGACCTACTGAGTCCAACGTGATCTGCCAAGAAAGCGCGTGCGATCGCGGAAGGTTCTTGCTCGTCTGCTCGTGGTTCCACTATTCTCCTGTCGCTTGTTCCATTCTGATCGAATCACGACGATCGGTGCGCAGAACGCCCCGTGAAGCGTGGCGTTCGTATTCCGGGAAAGGAGCATCCACATGCGCCGACCCTTCCCCTTGCTCCTTCTGCTGACTCTCTCGGCAATCCTCGTTGGTTGTCGCGAGGTCGGTCCTTCCAACCCTGAAGCCAGCGTGCAGGCGGTGATCATGCCGCAGACCGCCGCGCCTCCCCATGCCCACTTCGCGGCGGCGGTGGCGACGCGGATGCAGATGCTCGGCAACATCCAAGCACCCAAAGGGACGACCTACCAGTTGACCGCTCCCGCCGCCGGCGAGCCGGTGCCGATTCCGGGCGGTCTCATCCCGGGCCTCGCCCACGTGTGGGCTCCCGGGCCTCCCGAGGTCGGCTTCCAGGGGGTCGATGTCGAACCCAACACGATCACGAACTTCAACGGCTTCACCGCCATCGCCTTCCTGCTCGGGCCGGCTACCGGGAGCGACGGGGAGACCTACGACCAGTTCCACGACATGCGGGTCATGCGTGGCACCTTCGTCGACTCCGAAGGCAGGCACCAGCACGGCACCTTCGTCTTCATATGAATTGATCTCTTCGAGCCCGGTACGGGCTTCACAGTACAAGCGCACGACTACAATGCCGACATCGCACCTTCGGGCCTGTTCTGGACGATTCGCGTCCCCGACGAAACCCTCACCCTGGACGAAGCGACGGGCACCGCGCACGTCGCGATGACGAACGTCCCTCTCGTCGACAGCTTCCAGTTCCTGGGCGGCAACGAAGTGCCCGGAGTGGCGAGCTTCGACATGACCTGGACGCCGACCGGCGCTCCCCGGACGCTCCGGCCCGCCTCCAGCGATCCCCTCGATCCGAGGAATTTGGCCGGGCAATTCAAGGACGCCCTCGCCACCGGCACTTTCTCGGCGAGCTCCGTCACCGAATTCGGCAGCACCACTCCCTTCTCCTTCACGGCGTTCGCCTCTTCCGAATTCGCCTGGGGAGAGATGGGCAACGAGCAGAACGGCTCGTTCCTCAACCCCCACCGTGGAGGTCGAGGTGGCGCGAACCCCTGAGAGTCCGGTGTTAGGGCTTCTGCGCCAGCGTGTAGGTGCCGAAGAGGTCGATCGCGAGGTCCATGTCGGCGTCCCAGCCCAGGGTCTTGCCGAGCTGGCGGGCCATGGCCGTGTCGTCGGCGTCGAAGGCGAGGATGCGGAATCCCGCCGCTTCGAACGCCGCTTGGGCGAAGGGTGAGCGCCCGTCGGACCAGGGCTTGTACGGTTCGTCGGGCTTGGAGGGCGCCGGACTCAGGTTGTAGATCATGAAGTAGCCCCCTGGCACGAGGAGGGCGTGCACGGCACGAAGGTAGGTGGCATCGTCCACTTCCAAGTGCACCAAGAAACGAGGCTCGACTTCGCGCTCTGGATGCACGTAGCCGCGCTTGAGCGTGTTCTTCGAGATGAAGAGCGTGTAACCGCGGCCGACGCGCGACACGAGAGCACTGTCGGAAGGAAAGGAGCCGAAGAGCAGGCGCAAGTGGCCCGGGCTGCCGGAGCCTGAAGCACCTGGCGCAGCCTCGGAGGCCGCAATGCCGCCCGGTGCGCCAGAGCCGGCCTTGCCCCCCAAGGCGCCAGGCTCTGGAGCACGGGCGTGCGGGATGACGCCGGTGTCGCCGGCCTCGGCGTAAAGCTTTTCCAGCAGCCGGTCCACCTCGACACCCGTGACCTCGGCCCCCAGGCTCGCGAGCAAGCGCAGCTGGCCGATGGAGCCGAAGCCGAAATCCAGCAACCGGCGTCCGTCGACGCCCGCGAGCCCCGCTTGTCCCACCAGATCGAGGGCGCGGACAAAAGCGAGAGGCGTGCCGTACTTCGTGTAGTAATAGAAGTGTTCGTCCAGCTCCCGCCGCTCGTAGCCCTCCAAGGCTTCCTTGCTGCGACCTTCGGCTTCCGCGACGCTGAGGGCATCACGCGTCGTACGGTTGTAATAGACATTGCGCCCCGCCGGCACGGCAGGCAGAGCGGGAACGGCGGCGAGGAACGCCTTCCCGAGCGGGCTCTGCACCAGCGGGGCGAGGTGCACCGCCTCGTCCCGCAGCAGGTCGAGGACCGGGGGCTTCGCTGCGGGCGGCGATTCCTGGGCGTGGATCTCGCCGGCTGCTGACAGCAGCGCGGTTGCGACCACCAGGAGGGTAGAGCTCGCCGCCCCACCCCAGCGCGGGAACGCCTGCATCGCCCTCCCCTTCATGCCTTCTCTCGATACGAATCCCAGAAGACCCAGGATGCAAGGGCGAGAAAAGCGACGAGGCCGATCCAGTGGCCCCAGGCCGAGAGCCAGGCGCCGAAGGCGCCGGCCTGGGTGAGGTCGGGTACCATGGTCACCTGCGCCGAGTCCTCGATGAAGCGCAGCAGGGCCGCGAGCACACCCACGAGGGCCCCCCCGGCGATGAAGCCGCTCGCCACCAGCGTGCCCTTGTCGTGGCGCACCTTGGCGAGGGCTTCGTCCTTCGACGAACGCCGCAGCAGCCAGGCGACGGCGGCGCCGAGCACGAGGGGGGAGTTGAGCTCCATGGGCAGGTACATGCCGAGACCGAAGGCGAGAGCGGAGATACCGCACATCTCGCTCACCACGGCGAAGACGGCGCCAGCACCGTAGAAGAACCAGGGGGCCTCGCCGGTGCCCATGACACCGCGCAGCACCGCCGCCATGGCGTTCGGCTGCGGCGCCGGCAGCGGGTGCGGATGCTCCGGCCCGGGAGCAAAGCCGTAGACCCGCGCCATGAGCAGGATCACTGCCGTGGTCGCCGCAGAAGCCAGCAACGAACCCACCAGGTTGCCGACCTCGATGCGCCGCGGCGTCGCCCCCAGCCAGTAACCGAGCTTGTACTGCGTCACCAGCGATCCACTCATGGAGAGCGCGGTGCAGACCACGCCACCGATGAGCAGCACCTGCAGCATGCCGCTCGGCCCCGAAAGCCCCAGGGACGACAGCACCACGGCGGTGATGATGAGCGTGGTCAGCGTCATCCCCGAGATCGGCGTGATCGAGATCATGGCAATGGCCCAGGCCGACACCGCCGCGAAGAGGAAGGAGATCACCAACGTGAGGAGCGTCGAGACCGCCGCGAGGCCCGCGGCTCCCGGGGTTCCGGTCAGCACGGAGAAGCGGAAGTAGAGGAAGATGAGCAGCCCGGTGCCGGCGATGCCGAGCAGGTTCACGGTCATGGGCAAGGCACGCTCGGTGCGCACCGCCTGCGCCTCGCCGCCGCGGCCGCGGAGCAGGCGCGCCACCTCTCCCAGGGCCTGCCGCGTCGCCTGCACGATCACCGGCGAGAGCTTGAGGATCGAGAGGAGCCCGGCGGCGAAGATGCCGCCGATGCCGATGGGCCGCACGTACTGGAAGAAGATGTCGTCCGGGGGCATGGAAGCCAGGGGCGCGTGCCCTGCGACGATGGGGCCGGGAATCCACTGGCCCAAATAGGCAAAGAGCGGCACGAGAACGAAGAACGACACCATGGAACCGGCCATGATGATGGCGGCGTAGTCGAGGCCCATGATGTAGCCGAGGCCGAGCACGGCCGCCGAGGTGTTCATGGTGAACACGGCCTTGAAGCGGTTCGTGAAGGCGGCGAGCGACCCCATGGCGGCGGTGGAAAAATTCTCCGCCCAGGCGTGCATCGAAGGGCCGACGAAGTCGAACACCGCTGCCACCAGGGCGGCATAGGAGAGCACGAAGGCGCTCCTGCCGCCGCGCTTGCCGGCGACGAGGATTTCCACCGTCGCCCGCCCTTCGGGGAAGGGCAGCTTGCCGTGCAGGTCGCGGACGAAGTAGCGCCGGAACGGCGCCAGGAAGAAGACGCCGAGGATGGCACCCAGAAACGGTACGAGGAAGATTTGGAAGAAAGACGAGCGGCCCTCGAGACCGAGGATGTAGATCGCCGGCATGGTGAAGACGGAACCGCCGGCGACGATCCCCGAAGTGGCGCCGAGAGCGAGGATGTTGACGTTCTCCAGCAGCGTCGAGCCGCGGGCATGCAGGAAGCGCACGGCGAGGACGGAGAAGCCGACGGCGAGGATGGAGATGGGGATGGCCGATTCGATGCCTTGGCCGAGCTTGAGAGCGATGTAGGTCGCCGCCGCCGAGAACACCACGGACCAGACCAAGCCCTGAACGATGGAGCGCGCCGTCACCTCGCGGACGTGGACCGCCGCCGGCACCACGGGCTCGTAGAGCTCGCCGGGGCGCAAGGGGCGGAAGGCGTTCTCCGGCAAGCGGACGTCCTCGGGCAGTCCGGGCGCCGGGATCCCGTCAGGCGATCCGGACTGTCTCGGCTCGCCGCTCGTCACGCGACCTCCAAGAGAATGCCCCGCGTCTTACGACGCGGGGCCTCTCGTGTTCGACTCCCGTCTGTGGGCGTCGGACTCCTACCAGCGCTCGCGGCGTTCGCGGCCGCCGCCGCCGAATCCGCCACGACCGCCGCCGCCGCCGCCGCCACCACCACCTCCACCGCGCGGGCCACGCTCCTGGGCTTCGTTCACGCGTAGATCACGGCCCTTCAACTCGTAACCGTTGAGCGCTTCGATCGCTGCCGCCGCCGCGTCGTCGTCGATTTCCACGAATCCGAACCCGCGCGGCCGGCCCGTCTCGCGATCGTTGATCAGTGCCACCGAGTGCACGGTCCCATGCCTCGAAAACAGTTCCATGATCTCGGCTTCCGTGGCACTGAAGGGCAGGTTGCCCACATACAGCTTCTTCACGATCTCTTCTCCCAGTACCGGTTGCACCGGTACATCATGACGAGCGCGAAGCTCCCGGCCGATCCGGAAAAAAGCCCCGGCGCTCCTTCCGAGGGAACCCGTCACAGACGAGGTCCGACCCCTCGACTGTCGAGGGACCGGCAGGATAGCACGGTCTCCAGCGGCCCGGAAGCCCGCTGCACGGGGCTGCCCCGCCGGGGTGAGCCCTCCAGGCCGCAGCCCCGGCTCGGGTGCCCCGAGGGCCTGCAATCTTTGCTCTCGTTCTCCCCGCAGGCCGGCCCTAGCATCCTTGTTGCAAGGGAGGAGATCGGACCCCCTGATGCGTCTCCATCGTGGTGCTGTGCTCCCGAGGGTTCTTTGCTGGGGAGGGAAGATCGTGTCGAAGAAACACTTTTGCATCGCCGCCATGATGCTCGTGGGACAGGCCGGGGCTGCTCTGGCGCAGACGCCTGGCGTGGGGGTCGAGATCGAGCCCTACATCGGAGCCTATGTCCCCTTTTCCGATGTGTTCGGCGGCAGCGTCGGCGGGACCCAGGTGACGGCCACCCAGAAGGAAGGCTTCGCACTCGGCGGGCGCATCCTCTTCAAGCTCGGCGGCGCCATGGGCATCGAGGGCAACTTCCTCTACGCGCTCAGCGACCAGGAGCGGGAGACCTCGGCGGGCACCACGACGGAAGATGCGTATGCTTGGACCGCGGATGCGCGCCTCCACCTCATGCTGCTGCCGCTCGGCGGCGCCAGCATTCACGCCACCGGTGGTGTGGCCGCGATCGGTCACGGCGGCGACGGTTGGGAACAGGTGGTCGACGGCGACACGGATGTGGCCGGCGTCCTGGGCGCGGGCCTCAAATTCGGCCTCGGTCCGCTGAAGCTGCGCGGCGATGCCGACTTCTATCTCTATTCGGTGAAGGTCACCGTGGATATACCTTCGTCTCCAACGGACACCGAGCTGGAGAGCGAAGTGCAGACGGACATGGTGCTCTCGGCCGGCCTGGTGCTCTCTTACTAGAAAAGCCGTCCCGGAGCTTGCGTGCCGTCGGTACCTTCCATGGCTGTCCGACCGGCGGTGCTGGCTGACCTTCTGACCCACGAGCCGCGCACGGCGGCACTGCCTCACGCCGTGCGCGGCACCTCGTGCTCGCGACCCGAGAGGCCCTCGATGGCGTGGGCCGCAGCTTCCATGGCGGAATCGATGTGCGACTCGACGCCGGCCATCATCAAGCGGCCGAAGGCGCCGTAGGGCTGCACGTGCACGAGCTTCACCGTGGCGGCCTTCTCCGCCTCGTTGGCGGCGTAGACCACATAGGCGGCGGGCACGGTCTCGAGGATGAGGAGCGATTCTCCCGGGATGATCATGGAGCCTTCGCGGTTGCGGTTGATCACCTGGGCATGCATCGGTTCGATGGCGCGGATGACCTGGCGCGAGATCACGGCGGGCTTGAGCCGGTCCGCTTCGTTCATCTCGAGGAAGCCCAGCACCGCGCGCCCCGCCTGCCGCACTTCCCCCTGATCGCGATCGTGCAGCTCCAGGATGCCGAAGGCGCGCTCCACCACCTGGTTCGCCGGCTGCACCCGCGTCGCCTTGAGGCAGATGTCGGTGATCTGGTTGATGGCGATGCCCGGGGCGATCTCGATCCAGAGCGACGCCATGTCCTTGACCGGCGGGAAGCCGCGGCCGCTCACGCCCAGGAGGGCGGCGAGCTGAGGCTGCAGGCTGTCGAGGAATACATAGGTTCGCAGCGTGATGCCATCGCGCGCCAAGCGGGACTCCCGTCACGGCAGCTTTGAGCGGCGGGCGCGCAACCGGCGCCGGCGCCAGCAGTGGCCCTGCGGCAGCAGCCCACGCGACCGCCGTCGCTTCGCCTCCTCGAGCCCGAGCAGGGTATCAGAAGGTGGCTAGCGACCCCAGAGCTCTTTCCCCGCCGCCGGCTCTCATGGCCGCTTCACGCGGCGCGCTGCCCCATCTCCACCGCGAGGCGCTCGAGTCTGGCGATGCGATCCGCGGTGCTGGGGTGGGTGGAGAAGAGGCCTGCCATGGCCCGGCCGCGCAGCGGGTTGACGATGAACTGATGGGCCGTCGCCTCGTTGGCTTGACGCATGGGCACGGCGTTCGTGCCGCGCTCCAGCTTGGCGAGCGCCGAGGCGAGCGACATCGGCTTGCCGCAGAGCGTGGCACCGGAGCGGTCGGCGGCGAACTCTCGGGTGCGCGAGATGGCCAGCTGCACCACCACTGCCGCGATCGGCGCCAGGACGGCGACGAGCAGCAGCGCGAGGGGATTGCCGTTGCGCTCGCGGTCCCTGCCGCCCATCATGGCGCCCCACATCGCGGCCCGGGAAAGCATGGTGATGGCACCGGCCACGGTGGCCACGACGCTGCTGATCAGGATGTCACGGTTGCGCACGTGACCCAGCTCGTGGGCGATGACCCCCTCCAGCTCGTCGCTGCTCAACAGGCGGACGATGCCTTCGGTGACGGCCACGACGGCGTGCTGGGGACTGCGTCCGGTAGCGAATGCATTGGGGGAATCGCTGGGGATCATGTACAGCCGCGGCATCGGGATCCCGCTGCGGTCGGCGAGCCGCCGCACCGTGGCGTAGAGCTGCGGCGCTTGCGCCTCGCTCACCGGCTGGGCCCGGTACATGGCGAGCACCATCTTGTCCGAGAACCAGTAGGCGAAGAAGTTCATCACCCCGGCGATGACGAGGAACATCCAAGCCCCCCGGGGCCCGGCCAGGGCGTCGCCGATCCAGACAAGCAGCAGGGTGAGGACGGTGAGCAGAAAAGTCGTTTTGAACAGATTCATGGGCTCCTCTCGGGCGAGGCCGCCAGGGGGGCCTGGGCGTGCTGGGTCGAGTCCTTCGTTGCCGGCTGCTGCCCTGCCCATCGACCCCAGAGGCGCGCCAGTGGCGGCTCCCCGGCCCGTGAGTATTGGGCCCAGGGTGGGGCGGGTCAAGGATGGCCCCGTGACCCGCAACCCCGACAAGAACTTAAGTGTTTATTTTACTGTAGATTAGCCTCTAATCCGAGGCGTACTCGCCGGTCGAATAGTCGTCGAAGGCGGCTGTGAGGCCGAATGCGTACCCCGACTGGAGGGGCTCCTTCAGCTCGTCGAACTGTTCGTCCGCTACCTGCCCGTTGGCAAGAAGCCTCCAGCTCAGTCTGTCGCCCACTTTGGGTTCGACCGCCGTGAAGTCGACGTAGCCGCCTACGCCACGAGGGACGTCGATCGTCCAGCTATGCGTCCCGGGCTCGACCACCTCGACCGCGTCCATGCTCTTGCTATCGTCCTCATTGCCGCTGAAGGACATGGAGAACCGCGCCGCGCAGGTGGTCTGCACCTCGATGGTCACCTTGCCGCCGCCACCGCCGAAGACCGTCGCCGGGATCTTGTCCACTTGCGTCGAGTTCGAATCGCCGCCGCGGAACGACCACCAAGCCAGGGTCACCAGGACCCCCAGCACGGTCATGACCGCCCGCCTCGCCAGCCCGTTCCACATTGCCCGCCTCCTTGCATCCCGGGCGCGGGCCGAGGACCACCCCGGCCGACTCGTCGCCCGCCAGACGAACTCTGGACCCCAGGCGCGCGCGGCCACTGGTGCTTCGGCCCCTCGCCTGTAGATCGTCCGTTTGGGGAATGTGGTTCCTGCAACCTGGATGCCACGCCCGCTCAGGGCGAAGCTTGCTCGAGGGTACGAATCCGCGCTTCCACACCGCTGGCAGAGAACTCGATCTTCTCGCCCCGCAATGTCCGAGTCTTGATCGCGTCGAGGGCGCGCCGGTAGGCCTGCAGCGCCGGGCCACGCTGACCCAGATGCTCCAGACTGCTGGCAGCGAAAAGCTGCGCTCCCAGATGCTGCGGATCGCTCCGGAGCACCGTCTGGCACTCGGCGAGCGCCTCCGCATGCCGGTTCAGCTTCCCCAGCACCCTGGCCAGGCTGTAGTGCACTTGCAGGTCCTTGGGGTCGTATTGCAGGAGAAGTCGCAGGTTGGTCTCTGCCTCGGCAAACTTCTCCTGCTCGAAGAGGATCTCCACCAGGTTGCGCCGCGCCCAGGGTGCGGCAGGGTACATCTGTAGCGCCGCCTCGAAGTGGCGCCGCGCCTCGTCACGCCGGTCCTGCAGCATGAGCGCGTTGCCCATGTTGTAGTGCACGCGATAAGTGCCCCTCCCGGCGCGCAAGGCTGCAGCCCACAACGTCTCCTCACTGCGCCAGTCGCGGTTGCGTCGCAGTGTGCGCACCGTGCCGGCGAGAAGCAGCGACCCGAGCACCGCGAGGGGCACGAACCGCCGCCGTCCCGGCATGGCTGCGAGCCAGGCGTCGAAGCCCAGGGCCGCGAGCAGGCAGATGCCGAAGGACGGCACCATGAGGTAGCGGTCGGCGACGAAGAAGTGGGTCAGCGGTACGAGGTTCGAGGCAGGGGCGTAGAGAAGCAACGTCCAGGCAAGGCAGAGGAAGACGAGAATCCTGCCGCGCCGCAAAGCCAGGAGCGACAGGGCGACGTACGCAGTGAGCCCGAGCAAGCCAAGGAGCGCGCCCGGCGCGCCGAGCCCGGGCTGGATGGGTGTGTCGTAGTCGGCGGAGAGCCGGAGCGGGAATACGAGGAGGCGGATCACATCGAGGAACGATCGTGCGCTCGTGCCCAGGACCTGGCCATACGAGCGCAGCTTCCCTTCCGTGATCTTGACGATGGAGTCGGGGGTGAAGCGCGCCCAGATCGAGCCGCTGCCTTCCGGCGTGTGCAGCGTCCGATTGAGGAAGACGATGGCGACGAGGCCGAGCAAGAGGAGAGGGGCGAGACGGAGCGCCGCGCGGCGCGCGCTCCCCCGCCGGGGGGCCAATCGCGTCTTCCCGTGGCGCCTGTCGCCGCGGCGCGTCGCGTCCGGGGATGTCCTACGAGGGGCTTCTTCTCGGCGCCACTGCGGTGCCCACCAATCCAGGAGGAAGAGGATGGGCAGGAGCCCGATCAGCGCCACCTCCTTGGAGACGAGCCCCAGGAGAAAGCAGGCCAAGGCGGCCACGCTCACCGCCCTGGAGGGCGGCCCGGTCCAGAGGAGCACGGTGAGGAGCGCGAAGATCAGGGCGAGGACGTCCTTGCGGAAGGCGATGGACGCCACCGCCTCGACGTGCACCGGATGCACGGCGAAAAGTAGACCGCAGAGCAGGGCCACACGGTCCGAGGCGCTGAGGCGCCGCGCCGCGAGCGTCACCAGACCGGTGGCGAGCCCGTACAACAAGAGGTTGGTCACCCGCCGCCCCGGCACCCAGCCGTGCCAGAGCGCCGAGTCGAGCAAGTGGGTAGCGTAGGTGAGCGCTCGACCGAATTCTTCGGAGCCGCCGCTCACGATCTTGTGGGCCAGCTCCAGAGTGCCCTTGTCGTCGTAGGTAAGACCGTTCCCGAGGGTGTTCAGGAAGACGAGGACCGCCACCAGCGCGGGGAGAGCGAGGGTCCAGCGTCGTCGGCGCGGCACGTCTCTGGGGGAGCCCGCCGCTGATCCATCTCGGCTCACGCAGCCTCCTCGCTGGCCGAAACCCCGGCGGCCGAATATACCTCGACGGTCCCCGTTCCCGTGCCGGAAGTCAGTGCAGCGGATTCGCTCGATAGCCTATCCTCGGCACGGCTCTGGCTCGCCATCACGGTCACGCCAGCCGATGTGGAGGACGAGCATGCAGCACCGAGGCACGACCTGGTTGTACGCCGCCTTGGCGGTGGCGGCCTGCGTCGGTTGCAGCAAGAAGGGAAGCGAGATGCCCATCGCACCCGACATCCAAGCGCGGCGGGCGCAGTTCGTGCGCCAGCAGCTCGACGCGCGTCTGGAGCATCTCTCTCCGGGCGACCGCGGCGCTCTGGAGCACCTGATCGACGCCGCCCACGTCATGGACGAGCTCTTCGCCCGCCAGGCCTGGGCGCGGAACCCCGAGTTCGCCGCGCAGGTGGCGGCATTGAAGGGCCCCCAGGCCGCTGCGGCCAAGGACTACTACCGCATCATGGTCGGTCCGTGGGACCGGCTGCGCTCGCGCGAGCCCTTCCTCGGCGACCTCCCCCATCCGCCAGGCGCCGGCTTCTACCCCGAGGACATGAAGAAGGAGGAGTTCGAGGCCTGGATCACCGCCCATCCGGACGACAAGGCGGCCTTTACCAGCCCCACCACGGTGATCCGCCGCGAAGCGGAACGCCTCGTCGCCATCCCGTACAGTCGCGCCTACGCCGAGCTCGTGCAGCGGGCCGCCGGTTCGCTCCGCGCCGCCGCGGAAGCGGCGACGACCCCGACCTTGAAGACGTACCTGGGCTCGCGCGCCGCCGCTTTCCTCTCCGACGACTACTACCAGTCGGACATGGACTGGATGGACCTGGACGGCGACCTCGAGGTCGTCATCGGGCCGTACGAGACCTACGAGGACGAGCTCTTCGGTTACAAGGCGTCCTTCGAGGCCTTTCTTTGCATCGTCGATCCGCAGGACTCGGCGAACCTCGACAAATTCAAGGGCGAGCTGCCCTGGCTCGAACGCAAGCTCCCCATCCCGGACGCGCACAAGAACCTCGACCGGGGTACGGCGTCACCCATCCGCGTCGCCGACGAGATCTTCACCGCCGGCGACTCCCGCGCCGGCATACAAACCATCGCCTTCAACCTGCCCAACGACGAGCGCGTGCGCCAGGCGAAGGGCTCCAAGAAGGTCCTGCTCAAGAACATGATGCGCGCCAAGTTCGACACCATCCTCCTCCCCATCGCGCAGCGCTCCATCCCGGCGGACCGCATGACCGACGTGGACTTCGACACCTACTACCACTTCATCCTCTTCCACGAGCTCTGCCACGGCCTCGGCCCAGGGCGGATCAAGAAGAGCGGCCGCGAGACGGAGGTGCGGCTCGAGCTCAAGGATCTGTACGGCACCCTCGAGGAGGCCAAGGCCGACGTCATGGGCGCCTGGGCGCTGCACCTGCTCGCGGACAAGGGACTGCTGGAGGCTTCCGTGGCGTCCCAGCTGCCGTGGACCTTCGTGCCGGGCCTCCTGCGCTCGGCGCGCTTCGGCATCACCGAGGCCCACGCTCTGGGCGTCATCTGCCAGTTCACCTATCTGATGGAGAAAGGCGCGCTGGTCGAGACCGCGGACGGGCGACTGGCACCGGTCCTCGACCATTGGTTCGAGGCCATCGAGGCGCTCACCCACGACCTCACCATGCTGCAGGCCCTCGGCGATTATGACACCGCCAAAGCCTGGGTGGAGAAGTACGGGAAGGTGCCGCCAGGGATGCAGAAGATCCTGGACTCGCTCGCCGACATCCCGGTGGACGTGGATCCGGTCTACACCGCGGTGCCGACGCAGGTGAGCCAGCAGCGCTAGCAGGCCCCGTTCGTCCACGCGATGTCAGCTTGCGCTGCGTCAGCCCACGCGGCCTCAGCACACGCCGTCAGCGCCTGCGGCGTCAGCGCAGGAAGAGCACGCGCTGCACGAGCCTCTTGCCCGGCGTGTCCAGCCGAATGAAGTAGACACCCCCCGCCGCCGGGCCCCTCTCGGTGTTGCCGTTCCAGGTGATCTGGTGACGGCCCGCGGTGACATTGCCCTGCAGCAGTGTGGCCACATGCCGGCCCTTGACGTCGAGCACGGTGACCCGCACGCCGGCGTCGTGCGGCACGACGAAGGAGACCGGCACCTTTCCCCGCGACGGGTTCGGCGCGATCGCCGGCAGGGCGAACTCCGCTGCCTCCACAGCCGCCGTCGCAGGCGGCGCCATGTCGACGATGTGGAGCTCGGACTCGCTGAGCGCCTCGTCGCTGTCGCTGGAGGCGCCGTGCACCACGACCTTGAAGACGGCATGGTCCGTGGACGGACCGGAGACCGCCCAGCTGGTGACCCCGTTGTTGGGGAGGCAGGTACCGATCGTTTCGAAGGGTCCTTCCGCACCGGCCCGCGAGAGCAAGAGATCGACGCACGCCACGCTGGGGTTGGTGTTGGTGTTGCCGTTGGCGTTGGCGTCACCCGAGGTGGTCCAGGTCACGTCGATCGTCTTGCCGATCGATAGGGAGCCGCCGTCCACCCGGGCTTGCACGGGCCCGACCGAGACAGCCTCGGTGAACTCCGCCGTGGCGGCGCCGCCCTTGCCGCGATTGCGGAAGCTCGCTTGGATGCTGTGATTGGCCCCCACGTTGGTGAAGGTGTAGGTGCTCACGGCGCCCACCGAGACCCCGTCCACCAGGACGTCTTGAATGGTGTGGCCCCCATTGGGAGAGATGATGAAGGCCTGATTGCCGGAGCACGGGACCGAAACCGAGCCGCTCGGGCTGATCGTGCCCCCGTTGCTCGCCGAGGCCATGATCGTGTAGGTGTCGGCGGCGAAGCTCGCCGCGATCGTGTGGCTCGCCGCCACGTTCGTGAACGTGTAGCTGGTCACCGCACCCACCGAAACTCCGTCCACCAGCACGTCGACGATATGGTTACAGGCGTTCGGTGTGATCGTGAATCCTTGCGTTCCGCCGCAGTTCACTGCCACCGCTCCCGAAGGACTGATGCTGCCGCCGGTTCCCGCCGTCGCCGTGATCGTGTACGTGTCGGCGGCGAAGCTCGCCGCGATCGTGTGGCTCGCCGCCACGTTCGTGAACGTGTAGGTCGCCACCGCGCCCACCGAAACTCCGTCCACCAAAACATCGGCGATCCGGTTGCATGCATTCGGCGTGAGCGTGAATCCTTGCGTTCCGCCGCAGTTGACCGCCACCGCTCCCGAAGGAGTGATCGAACCGCCCGCACCCGCAGACGCCGTGATCGTGTACGTGTCGGCGGCGAAGCTCGCCGCGATCGTGTGGCTCGCCGCCACGTTCGTGAAGGTGTAGCTGGTCACCGCACCCACCGAAACTCCGTCCACCAGCACGTCGACGATATGGTCACAGGCGTTCGGCGTGATCGTGAAGCCTTGCGTCCCGCCGCAGTTGACCGCCACCGCTCCCGAAGGGGTGATCGAACCACCCGACCCCGCCGTTGCCGTGATCGTGTAGCTATCGACGGCAAAGCTCGCCGCGATCGTGTGGCTCGCCGTCACGTTCGTGAAGGTGTAGCTCGCCACCGCGCCCACCGAAACTCCGTCCACCAAGACATCGGCGATGTGATGGCAGGTGTCCGGTGTG
>DASRJW010000148.1 GCA_035649275.1 Candidatus Krumholzibacteriia bacterium | reverse complement strand
ATGCATTCGGCGTGATCGTGAAGCCTTGCGTTCCGCCGCAGTTGACCGCCACCGCTCCCGAAGGACTGATGCTGCCGCCGGCTCCCGCCGTTGCCGTGATCGTGTAACTATCGACGGCGAAGCTCGCCGCGATCGTGTGGCTCGCCGCCACGTTCGTGAAGGTGTAGCTGGTCACCGCACCCACCGAAACTCCGTCCACCAAGACATCGGCGATCCGGTTGCATGCATTCGGCGTGATCGTGAAGCCTTGCGTTCCGCCGCAGTTGACCGCCACCGCTCCCGAAGGACTGATGCTGCCGCCGGCTCCCGCCGTTGCCGTGATCGTGTACGTGTCGACGGCAAAGCTCGCCGCGATCGTGTGGCTCGCCGTCACGTTCGTGAAGGTGTAGCTCGCCACCGCGCCCACCGAAACTCCGTCCACCAAGACATCGGCGATGTGATGGCAGGTGTCCGGTGTGATCGTGAACCCTTGCGTCCCGCCGCAGTTGACCGCTACCGCTCCCGAAGGGCTGACGCTGCCACCGGCTCCCGCCGTTGCCGTGATCGTGTAGCTGTCGACGGCGAAGCTCGCCGCGATCGTGTGGCTCGCCGTCACGTTCGTGAAGGTGTAGCTCGCCACCGCACCCACCGAAACTCCGTCCACCAAGACATCGGCGATGTGATGGCAGGCGTCCGGCGTGATCGTGAAGGCTTGCGTTCCGCCGGAGGCGACCGGCACGGCGCCGCTCGGAGTGATCGACCCACCCGCCCCCGCGGACGCTGTGATGGTGAAGGAGCTGTCGTAGCGCTGACCTTGTACCGAGGTATCGCTGTGATCCGTCCCTGCAGATCCCGCACTCTCCCAGACGACCACGAACTTGCCGAAGCCGTCGGTGGCCATGGTCGGGAACGATTGCACCCCGGTCGTGAAGGTGTTGACCTGTGTTTCACCGTCGAGGGGGTTCCCGTCGGCAGCGTACCGCTGGAACTGGATCGAGGTGGAGCTGTTGTCGGTGCCCAACGAGCCCACGCTGTTCCAACCAATGATGAAACTCCCCGACGGCTCCACGACGACACAAGGCGAGCTCTGATTGTTCAAGATGAAGGTGTTGGCCTGGAACTGGCTGCCCAGCGCGGTGCCATTGGCGGCGTAACGCCTCCCATGGACGGAATACATGCTGTTGTCCGAGCCCTGGGAGCTGTTGCTTTCCCACGCCGCCACGAAGTTGCCCGAGCCGTCGTAGGCCACGGCAGACTTGTTTTGCGTGCTCACCGTGTGGGTGTTGACCTGGAACTGGCCACCGACGGGGCTGCCGTCGGTTGCATAGCGCTGCCCTTGAATGGAGGTGTCGCTGATGTCGTTCCCCACCGACCCCAAGCTGGTCCACACGATGATGAAGTTGCCCGCGGCATCGGCTGCGATGGCTGGGCGTTGTTGATCGGAGAGGAAGTAGGTGTTGACCTGGAACTCGCCACCCAAGGGGGTGCCGTTGGCGGCATAGCGTTGCCCCTGGATGGAGGTGGAGCTGTTGTCGGTACCCGACGAACCCGTGCTTTCCCAGGTGACGACGAAGTTGCCCGCCGGGTCGCAGGCAATCGAAGGCCGCCATTGTGTATTCGTCTCGAAGGTGTTGACTTGGAATTGGCTGCCGAGTGGGGTGCCGTCGGCGACGAAGCGTTGCCCCTGAACGGAGGAGGAGCTGTTGTCGGAACCCGGTGATCCCGTGCTCGTCCACACAACCACGAAGTTGCCTGCCGCGTCGGCAGCGACGGCAGGGTCGGTCTGGTTGTTGGAAATGTACGTGTTGACCTGGAACTGGCTGCCGAGGGGGCTGCCGTCGGGCGCGTAGCGCTGTCCCTGCACCGAGTACACGCTGTTGTCGTTGCCCGGGGAGCCGACGCTTTCCCACACGACGACGAAGTGGCCCGACGCCTGGGCGGCGACGATCGGCCTCCCCTGGGGGGCCGGCGTGAAGGTGTTGATCTGGAACTCGGAGCCGAGCGGCACGAGCGCCTGGCCGGCAACGGCGGCAAGGACAAGGAGGACGCCGAGCACGGTCGCAACCGCTCTCGGCGCACCGCGCCCATCCCGCCCAGAGGTGGAACGCGGCAGGGTAGGTAGGACCACGGATCCCCCGCTGCTTCTACAGGTTAGGCTCGCCGGAGAGGCGCTGACTCGTTCAGGATATCACGATCCAGCGTTTCCTTGTAAGCAATTGTGCAGAAACGGAGTAGGGGCGAGCGTGGGCTACGCCCGGCGCAGCGGCGGAGGTAGGATGGGCGCCCGCACCCCCGGATTCCGAGCCAACACATCCTCGTAGTAGGCGCGGAGCAGCTCGCCCACGGCGGCGGCCGCGGCCGGGCAGCCCCGCGGCCAGTGCGGCGGGTTGCCCCAGCTCTTCTCCGACACCTGCCCAAGGCAGTCGTCGAGGAGGTGGCGCTGCACCGGGTCGAGGAGCCGAGCGGCCTCGGTCCGACCGGACTCGCCGCGACACTTCACCAGCGCCGCGATGTACGCCCCCAGCAACCACACCCAGGCTGTGCCCTGGTGCGCCGCCCGGGCGCGTTCGGCCTCGTTGCCGTCGTAGGAAGGCCGGAACATCGGATGCGCCGGATCGAGGGTGCGCAGGCCGAGCGGCGTGAGCAGCTTCTCCCCCACCACGCGGAGGACGCTGGAGGAATCGTCGCTGTTGAGGAGCGGGAACGGCAGGCTCACCGCCAGGATCTGGTTGGGCCGGATCGACGCGTCCGAGCCCGTCGCGGTCACCACGTCCTGTAGACAACCCAGCTCCCGGTTCCAGAAGGAATCGTGGAAACTGGCTTCGACCTGCTCGGCCCGGCGGGCGAAGCGGGCCATGTCGTTGGGGATGGAGAACCGCTCGGCCAAGCGCTCCATCACCTTCAGGGCGTTGTACCAGAGCGCGTTCACCTCGACGGGCTTGCCATCCCTGCGCGTCACCGGTTGGTCGCCGACGCGGGCATCCATCCAGGTGAGGGCGATCCCTGGTTCACCGCACTGCAGGAGGCCGTCGCGGTCGAGGCGGACGCCGAAGCGCGTGCCCTCCTGGAAGTAGCGCATCACCTCGAGGAGAGGAATGCGCAGCTCGGTGCGCACGAAGTCGAAGTCACCGGTGTACTGCAAGTACTTGAACACGGCGACGAAGAACCAGAGCGTCGCGTCGATGCTGCCGTATTCGGCACGGCCGCCGTCGGCGAAACGCCGCGGGAGCAGGCCGCGTTGCAACGAGCGCGAGTAGGCCCGCAGGATGGCCTTGGCGTCGCGGTGGCGGCCCGTGACCAACAGCAAGCCGGGCATGGCGATGAGGGTCTCGCGCACGTGGTCGGTGAAGTACGGATAGCCCGAGATGAGCGCCGGCACGTCGCGTTCCCGCCGCACCACGAACTGATCGGCGGCGAGCATGAGCCGGCGGGCGAAAGGAGACTCGTCCGGTGACTTCGCCATCACCTGCGCCAGGCGGATCACCTCGCGCTCCTCGGACCAATTGGGCGCGTGCGTCTCCGGCGGGTGCAGGGTGCAAGCGATGGTCAGCGACTCGCCCATGCGCAGATCGAGCTCGTAGTAGCCGTAGCTCCACAGGTCTTCGCTGTAGTCGAGACCACGGTAGCGATCCTGCGGGTACTCGACGCTCTTGTACCAGTCCGGGCCCTCGACGAAACCCGCCTCGTTGCAGACGAGATAGACCGGTTCCCACTCTGGATAGGGCGAGCAGCGCACCACCGAGCCGCGCTCGCCCACGGTGCGGCTGCCGAAGCCACTCTGGATGCGCTCGTTGCGCTCACCGAGCTGATGCGCCTCGCGGAAGGCGAAAAGCGGGCGGACGCGCAGCTTCAGCGTCTCGATCGGGCCGGTGTCGCCGGCGGCGGTGGCCGGAGACTGGTTCGCTTCCCCAACGGCGCCCTCGTCGTCGCCCGCCGCCTCCCTGGAGGCATCGGGCCGCTTCAAACCGTCAGGGCGGCGCTTCGCCAGGGGCTGCATGCGGTAGGTGACGACGACCGTGTTCTCACCGTGCACGAGCACGACGTGCTTCTCGAGTCTCCAGCGGTGACCGGCGAAGACGAAGTTCGGAAACGGATAGAGACGGAAGCTGCTGGAAAGCTCGAACCCACGCGGGTGCACGACGCCGGGATAGAAGGTCGTGTCCAGGGAGCGCGTGGCGCCCGGGATAACGACGGTTTCCTCCATCTTCGACAGCACCACCCGCCGGCCGCCGAGGCCGCGCACCGCTGCCACCAGGAGGCCGTGCTCGCGGCGCGTGTTGAGGCCCACCACGGTGGACATGGCATAGCCGCCGATGCCGTTGGTCACCAACCATTCCTTCTTCGAGGCTCGCCCGAGGTCGTGGCATTCTTCCTCGCCGATGCGGATTTGCACGGGGACGAAGTGGGCGCGGCTGATGCGCTGTTGCGGCGGCGGGGCGAAACGCATGGCGCCGCTGCCCAGGGCGCGTTCGTGGGCCGACGGCTGGGCGATGTTGCCGGACGGCGTGCGGCCGGCCGCCGATGTTGCCGCCAGCTCCGTAGCTTTGTCGCGTGGTTCCGCCATGCTCTCGCTTCCTGGTCAGCGGTCCGCCTGGAGTCGCTCGCGCAGCCAGCCGATCGTGGTGCGCGTGGCCTCGTCGAAGGCCGGCGTGCTGCCCTCCCAGGGGTGGACCACGCCGAAAGTGTGGCCGGTACCCGGGACTTGGTGCAGCTCCGCCCGCCCTCCGGCCGCGGCTTGCAACTCGCGGGCCTCCTGCGCGGGGACCGAGAGATCCTCGCTTCCATGCACCAGGAGGAGGGGGATCTGGAGCTGCCGCACCGCTTCCACCAGGTCGAAACGCTCCCGGTGGGCTTCCAGGTCGGCGACGTAGCTGCTGTCGATGCGCATGCGCTGCATCGTCCGCATGTTGAGGAACTCCATGGAACCCTTGCGCTTCCACTCCTCCAGCTCGCGCTCGGAATAGCGCCAGAGTGTGGAAACACCGGCCCAGCTCACGACCGCAGCCAGTCGCGGGTCCTCACGAGCGCGCAGGATGGCGACGGCGCCGCCGCGGGAATGGCCGACGACCGCAAGCCGCCGGAGGTCCAGACGTCCAGAACCGAGGCGGCGGGCATGCAGGGCATCGAGAACGCCGCCCAGGTCGTCGATCTGCTGCGAGATCGTGTCGCGAGCGAAGGCCTCGAAATCGGTGAAGGTGAGCAGGTCCGGCCCCACACCGGCGCCGGAGAAGTTGAAGAGGACGGTGGCGAAGCCGGCCTGCGCCAGCCGCTGGCCCAACTCGGGGAAGAATCCCCAGTTCTTGAACCCTTTGAAACCGTGGCAGACGACCACGACGGGCCAGGGGCCGCTGCCCTCCGGCTCCAGGCAATCGCCGCGCAATGACTTTCCGTGCTGACTGGGGATCTCGAAGGAAACGCTACCCACCGGTCCTCCGGACGCCCAGCGGTCATTCCTCACACCGCGCTCGAAGGGCAGACGTCGTGCAACACACAGTCCCCGCACCGAGGGCGGCGCGCCACGCACACCCGGCGTCCATGCTCGATGAAGAGGTGAGCCAGGTTCGTCCACTTCTCGCGCGGCACGACCTCCATGAGGTCGGTTTCGATCTTGTTCGGGTCCTTCTGGGCTGTCAAGAACATGAGGTTGGCGAGACGCGTGACGTGGGTATCCACCACCAGCCCGGGGATCCCGAAGGCGTTGCCCAGGACAACATTGGCGGTCTTGCGCCCGATCCCTGGCAGCGCCACCAGGCTTTCCAGATCCGCCGGCACCTGGCCACCGTGGCGCAGCAGGAGCTCCCGCGCGCAGGCGATGATGTTGCGCGCCTTGTTGTGGTAGAAACCCGTGCTCCGGATCATCTCCTCGAGCTCGCCCAGATCCGCCTCGGCGAAGGCGCGGGCGTCGGGGTAGCGGGCGAAGAGCGCCGGGGTCACCATGTTCACCCGCGCATCGGTGCACTGGGCCGAAAGAATGGTGGCGATGAGGAGCTGCAGCGGGTTCTCGTGGCCGAGCGAGCACTTTGCCTGCGGATAGAGCTGCTCGAGGCGCTCGAGGATCGTCGCCATGCGGTGCCGAAGCGCCGCCGGCGACTCGGCCCAACGCCGCTCGGGAGCACGCTTCCCTGCCGTCGCCCGCCTCGGAGCGCTTGCCTTCGCCACGGCGGTCTTTGCCCTCTTGGCCCGCTTCACCACCGTGGCACGCTTCACCGCCGCGGCCCGCTTCACCTCCGTGGCTCGCTTCACCGCTGTGGCACGCTTCGGCGCCGGAGCTCGCTTTCGTCCGCGGATCGTTTTCTTCACGCCGCGCCCGCCTCCGCGCGGGACCGCCGCTCCCGCAAGTGCGTGGCCAGGCGCTCCGTGTCCCAGGTGTTGAGCACGTGGTGCTTTTCCAACCAGCCACGCCGGGCGAGACCGACGCCGTACTCGACATTGCGCAGGGCGCGCACTTTGTGGGCGTCGGGATCCACGCACAGCATGGCGCCGTGGTCACGAGCGAGGCGGATCATCGTCCCGTCCGGGTCCATGCGCTTGGGCTGGCCGTTGATCTCCACCGCCACGCCATGGCGGGCTGCGGCCTCGAAGATCGCCCCCAGGTCCAGGTCCATCCCCGGTTCGTCGAAGAGCATCCGGCTGGTCGGGTGCCCGAGGATCGTGGTCCAGGGATTCTGCACCGCCCGCAGGACCCGGCGCGTCTGGGTGTCGCGGTCGAGGTGGAACTCGGCGTGCACGGAAGCGATGATGAAGTCGAAGCGCCCCAGGATTTCGGGTGGGTAGTCGAGAGAGCCATCGGGCAGGATGTCGCATTCGATGCCGCGGAAGATTCGGATCGGACCCGCGTCCAGACGCCCGATCGCTTCGATCTGTTCGAGCGCTTTGGCCGCGCTCATCCCGAAGGCACCGGCGCTCTGGCTGTGATCGCTGATGCCGACGTAGTCCCAGCCCAACTCCGAGGCGGCGCGCACCATGTCCTCCAGGGTATCCCTGCCATCGCTGTAGGTGGTGTGGGCGTGGAAGGCGCCGCGAAGATCCACGAGCTCCAGGAGGCGGGCGGGGAGGGTGCCGCTTTCCGCCGCCTCGATCTCGCCGGTGTCCTCCCGCATCTCCGGGGGCACGAAGTGCAAACCGAGGGCAGCGAAGATGGCTGCCTCGTCGGCGCAAGGGATCAGGTCGGTGCCGCGGAAGAGACCGTACTCGTTGATCTTGATGCCCATGCGCACAGCGCGGCCACGCATGGCGATGTTGTGCGCCTTGCTGCCGGTGAAGTGGTGCAGGGCGTAGGGGAACTGGGTGTCGGAGACGACCCGCAGGTCCATCTGCAGACCGCTCGGGTGCAGGATGCTCGTCTTCGTCGGCCCGCTGCTGAGCACACGTTCCACCCAAGGCCCGCTCGCGAACACCTGGCTCACGGCGTCGGGATCGCTCGTGCTGACGACGATGTCCACGTCGTGGACGACGTCCTTGCGGCGCCGCAGGCTGCCGGCGATCTCCAGGCGCTGCACCGCCGGGTGCTGGCGGAGCGCCTCGATGGCAGCCTGTGCCTGTTCCGCCGCCACGCTCCAGAAGTAGCGCGCCTGGTTGCGCCGGACGAGGGCGATGCCCCGCAAGATGTTCTCTTGCGTCTTCTCGCCGAAGCCACGGGTGTCGAGGAGGCGGTTCTCGCGGCACGCCCGCTCCAGCGCCTCCACGGAGGCGATTTCCAAGCTGTCGAAGAGAAGCTTCACCTTCTTGGGGCCGAGGCCGGGGACTTGCAACATCTCGAGCAGCCCGGGCGGCACCTTCGATTTCAGCTCGTCGTGATAGTCGAGCCGGCCGGTGCGGGCCAGCGTGGCCACACGGTCAGCGATTCCCTTGCCGATGCCGCGCACATTCTCCAGCTCGCCGCTCTGTACCAACGCCGGCAGGTCTTCGGCAAGACCGGGCAGGAGCCGCGCGGCGTTGTCGTAGGCGCGCACCTTGAATGGGTTCTCGCCGAGGATCTCGAGGAGGGCCGCGATCTCTTGCAGCACCGTGGCGATCTGCTCCGCCGGCATGACGTCCGCAGGGCCGAGGGCTTCCGGCGGCGGCCCGGGTGCTTTCTTGGCTCGCGAGGTCCGGCCGCGGCGCTCCGTTGCTGCGGGTGTTGAAGCCGAAGTCTCGGGCGCCTTCGGCGGGGCCGGTGCTTTCTTCGCTGCCGGTGCTTTCTTCGCGGCCGGTGCTTTCTTCGCGGCCGGTGCTTTCTTCGCTGCCGGTGCTTTCTTCGCTGCCGGAGCTTTCTTCGCGACCGGCGCCTTCTTAGTGCCCGGCGCCTGCATCGCACCCGAAGCCTTGGCGGGAGCCTTCGACGCGCTCCGTGGCTTCGTGGCGCCCGTTTGCTTCCTGCGCATCATCGTTCGCTTCTCCCCGGCGCCTTGGACCCTACGGCCCAGCGGGGTGGAATGCAATCACCGCCACGAACGCGGCGAGTGGGTGGCCAGCCCTCTGCCACTCCCACGACGCGCCAGCTCATGCTTCTCTCTTGGTTGTTCCGCCTCGTTCCTGCCCCTTATCCTGGGGGCCCATGAGCACCGAGACGGCGACCCCCGCCGCACCCTTGGAGTTCCAGGTCGAGGCGGAGCAGTGCATCGGCTGCGGCGCCTGCAGCGCATCCTACCCGGCGCTCTTCGCGATGAACGGTGACAAAGCAGTCGTCCGCGCCCAGGCCGCTCCCGACTCGGTGCGCCCGCGGGCGGTCCTGCTCTGCTGTCCCGTCGATGCCATCACCCTCGCCGGCGGCGCCGGCTTCCCCGCCGCCGAGACGATCACGAGCCTGCCGGTCGTCGAGGGCTGGGAAGCGCAGTGGAAGGCGCAGAAAGAAGAACCAGAGGAGTTGGCCGAAAGGGAACGCCGCTACGGCAGGGTGCTGCGTCTCACGCCTCTCCCGGACGGCTGGCGGCTGCATGTCGAGCTCCCACGCGGGCTCCCCCACCATCCGCTCTTCTCCATGCATGGCATCCCGCGCGAGCCTCCAGAGTACGGTTGCAGTGTGGAGAGGCTCGGGCCCCGCTCGCTTTCGATCCTTGCCTGGCTGCAAGACCCCAAGCTGCGTTTCCTCGCCGGCAAGACCAACTCGTTCCCGGTTTCCTTCCGGGCGGACTACTACTTCCCTGCCGCCATCGGGACGAGCTACCGCCGGCTCGGCAGCGGGGGCATCGACGTCTATACCTTCAAGGAAGGTGTGGCGGACCCACGCGCCGCCCTGCGACAGGCGATGGAATCCCGCGCTGCGGAGTGAGAGCGTCACTCGGTCAGCAAGTACTCCATCGTGGTCACGACGCGCACCTTCTTCTCCACCTGGCTCTGTTCCGAGACCGCCTGGGATTCGTCCCGCGGCAAAATCTGGAAGAGCCCTTGCGTGGCGCGGTGGATGCCGCCGATGCGACTCCTCGAGTCGGCGGCGAACTGCTCGGCACTCTCACGGGCGTTGCGGGTCGCCGCGGCGATCATGTCCGGTTTGATCTCGTTCAGCTTGGTGAACACGAACACCGGGCCGCCGAGGTCGTTGAGCACGACGCCGCGGCGCACGAGCTCGCC
>DASRJW010000147.1 GCA_035649275.1 Candidatus Krumholzibacteriia bacterium | reverse complement strand
TTCGGCGCTCGTGGCACCGGGCTGGGAGACCTCCACGGCATAGCGGCGGAAGTCGGGGAGACGGAGATCCCGTAGGAGCAGACCGCCGTTGGCGTGCGGGTTTGCGCCCATGCGACGCTGGCCTTGCGGCGCCAGCGCCGCCACCTCGGCGCGCAGCCGTCCGCTGGCGTCGAAGAGCTCCTCGGGCCGGTAGCTGCGTAGCCACTTTTCGAGCAGCTTCACGTGAGCGGGATTCTCGTGCATCTCGCCCATCGGCACCTGGTGCGATCTCCAGGAGCCCTCGGTGGTCTTGCCGTCGATGGCCTTCGGACACGTCCAACCCTTGGGTGTCCGCAGGATGATCATCGGCCAGCGCGGTCGAGAAGGCCGGTTGCCGTTCCGCGCCGCCCGGCGCAGGTGCGCGATCTCTTCGGCGATGCTGTCGAGCGTGGCCGCCATTTTCTGGTGCATGGCGCCTGGCTCGTCTCCCTCGACGAAGTGCGGCGTGTAGCCGTAGCCGCGGAACAGTTGCTCGAGTTCATCGTGGTCGATGCGCGCCAGCACGCAGGGGTTGGCGATCTTGTAACCATTGAGATGCAGGATGGGGAGGACGACGCCGTCTCGCGCCGGGTTCAAGAACTTGTTGGAGTGCCAGCTCGTGGCCATGGGGCCCGTTTCCGCTTCGCCGTCGCCGATGACGCAGGCCACCGTGAGGTTCGGGTTGTCGAAAGCGGCACCGTAGGCGTGAGAGAGGGCGTAGCCCAGCTCGCCACCTTCGTGGATGGAGCCGGGGGTTTCCGGGGCGACGTGGCTCGGAATGCCGCCAGGGAAGGAGAACTGCTTGAAGAGGCGCTGCATGCCCTCCTTGTCCTGCGACACATCCGGGTAGACCTCGCTGTAGGTGCCCTCGAGATACGTGTGGGCCACGAGACCGGGACCGCCGTGGCCGGGGCCGGTGACGTAGATCATGTCGAGATCGAACTTCCGAATGATCCGGTTCAGGTGCACATAGATGAAGTTGAGGCCAGGCGTCGTGCCCCAGTGACCGAGGAGCCGTGGCTTGATGTGTTCCTTGCGCAGCGGGACTTCGAGGAGCGGGTTGTCGTAGAGGTAGATCTGACCCACCGAGAGGTAGTTGGAGGCGCGCCAGTAGGCGTCGAGCCGCGCCAGCTCCTCGGCGGCGAGAGGTCCGGCGGGGCGTCTCGTGGCTGCGGGGGCGGCAGCTCGAAGGGTGGTTGCAGTGCGACGGTTGTTTCCTGTGGCCGGTGTGCTTACGCCGGAGCGGCGAGCCTCGAGGACTCCCGTCGCCGCACGCGGCCGAGCCGGCTGCTTCGTTCTCGACGCGACGGAGCGCGGCGCGCTCCCGCGCTTTCTCCGGGGATTCCGCTGAATCACGATCGGCTCCTTTCTCGGGTGGCGAGCCTGTTGAAGTCGTCAGCGTGCCGCGGCACGGGCGAGACGATCGAACGCTTCCTGCAGTCCAGTGTGCACGGTACGCACCTCCGACGGAGACCACTGCGAAGGGTCGGCGCGGAGGAAAGAAGTCTTGTCGACGCGATTGTCGAAACGCGCCACGGGCAGATCGAAAGTCTTGCCGCGAGTGCGGATGCGCACCGTATCGGGACGTTCCGCTTGCTCGATGAGGTACTCGATGTCATCGACACCGTAGTCCTGCCGCATGACGGTCTCTGGCACGCCGTGATGCAGGATGGAAGCATCGCCCTCACGCCCGGGCCGGGCGCGGTCCCGGTTCTTCCGTCGCGACTCCTCGGGGGTCACCCAAATGTAGAGGATGGTGGCGCGAGAGAGGATGGCGTCGGCGAGACGGCCGAGGGAATACTGGTAGCCGAGGGGCGACGGGAGCGGCAGCCGTGCCCCTTCGGGACCACCGCGGGCGAACTCGGCGACGATAGTCTTGCCCTGCAGGTCGGCGGCGCGGGCCGGAATGCCGGCACGCTTTTCCTCCCACAAGGCGCGGGCTTCGTCTTCGATGGCGCTGAGCAGGCGGGCGCGAAGTGGCGCCGGCAGCTTGCCGAGCGCCGGGTCGGCGCCGACGCGGGCGCGGGCGGCGTCGAAACGCCGGCAGAGCCAGTCGGCGTGAGACTCGGGTGGCGTCGGCGGCCCACCGTGCAGATCGTCGAAGTCTTCGTTCAAGAGCTCGATGAGCGTGCCCCAATCGCGCGGCTCCAGCATCGGGAGCTCGGGGGAGGTGAAGAAGATGCCGTCGTGGCCCTCCTCCTGCAGGACCGCCGCGATGCGCCGCATCATGTGCACGTACGGATAGTCGTCGAGCTGCGCGGTCGGACCGAGGTGGAAGTCGCGCAGCGCCTGCTCGGGGGGCACGCTGGCCAGGTATTTGCGGACCTCGGATTTGCCCGACGCGGGCAGCGCCAGCAAGAGGACGATGTCGAGGGGCCGCTGCATGTCGGAATCCTCCGGGTATCGCCCGGTACCTCACGTCTCGTCTTTCCCGCGGCGAGCGCGCTGGAAGCTGGCGTGAATCGGACGCGCCAGCGCCCCGAATGGACGCACCGCCAGGATGCGGAGCACTACCTCGCCGGCCGGCACGTCCACGCCACGCAACCCGCGCAGCGCCGCGAGCGCTGCCACGCGCGCCAGTGCCGAAACGGCGAACACCACCGCATAGGCCTGGGGTGTGGCTCCGAGCTGCGACAGCATTGTGCCACCCAGGAGCGTTCCTGTCACCTGGGCGAGGGCGTTGGCGAGATTGAAATAGGAGAGCACGCTCGTTCGTTCCTCTTCGCCGATGAGCTCGAGCTGGAGC
>DASRJW010000146.1 GCA_035649275.1 Candidatus Krumholzibacteriia bacterium | reverse complement strand
GGCCTGACCTCGATGCTGCCCGCCTCGAGGAGGTCGATGAAGCGCTCGACGATCTCGGGATCGAATTGCCGGCCGGCGTTGCCGCGCAGCAAGGCGATCGCCTTCTCCACCGGCATGGCCTGACGGTAAGGGCGGTTCGTGGTCATGGCGTCGAAGCTGTCCACCACGGTGACGATGCGCGTGCCCAGCTCGATGTCGCTACCCACCAGGCCGTGGGGATAGCCGCGGCCGTCGATGCGCTCGTGGTGGTGCAGGATGAGACCCAGTGCCGGCTCGAGGTACTCGATATTGCTGATGATCCGCGCCCCCATCTCGGGGTGGGCGCGGACGATCCGCCATTCCTCCGGCGTCAGCGGCCCGGGCTTGTTGAGGATGCCCTCGGCCACGCCGATCTTGCCGATGTCGTGCAGCACGGCGCCGAAGACCAGCATGTCGATCTCGTGCCGTCCGAGCCCCATGTTGCCGCCGACAATGCGGGCGTAATCGGCGACCCGCTCCGAGTGGCCGCGGGTGTAGGCGTCTTTGGCCTCGAGGGAGGAGACGAAGGCGCGCACCGTGGAAAGATAGGTGCGGTGCAGCTCGCTGTAGAGCCGGGCGCCTTCCAGCGCCGGTCCGGCGAAGTTGCACACCGCCGTCAACATCACCAGATCATCCGCCGTGAAGGGCAGCCCGGACACCTTGTGGCCGAACAGCGCCACCCCCACCGGGGCGCCCTTGGCGGCCATGGGGCAAGCGACGCCGAAGCCGGTCTCCCGCGCCGCGCGCACCTCGTTCGCCAGCTCGCGCGGGAAGATCCCTTCCTCCAGCAGCAGCGGCTGCGGCGCCCGCAGCAGATACAAGCCGAGACCGGCGCGGAAATCCAGGAGGCGGCGCACCTCCCTCGAGGCGATGCCGCGGCAGACGACGTCGAGAACCCGGCTCGAAGCATCCAGATGGAAGAGCGCCCCGGAGGCCAGACCGATCTGTCCCATCGCCGTGAGCATGAACCCCTGATAGAGGTCGTCCAGCTCCAGGCAGCCCACGACGTTCTGCGACAGCTCGAAGAGGGACTGGATCTTGAGTTCCTGCCGGCGCAGCTCGCGGCTCAGGTTCTGCGTTCCGCGCGGGATCCCTTCCGCGGGAGCGGCACCCTCGCGCAGCCGCTCGCTGGTGCCTGCCCGAGCCCGGGCGATGACGGCGCGCAGGCGCTCGGCGACGAAGTCCGGCGTCACGGGCCGGCGCAGGTAATCGGCGGCGCCGGCCTCCATGGACAAGCTGTAAGAGCCCTCGTCGTCGCCCGCCGCGACGAGAAGCACCGGGATCTCGGGCACACGATCGTGCAGCGCCCGGCACATGCCGATGCTGTCGAAGCCGGGAACATCCAGCTCCGCCAGCACCGCATCGGGGCGCTCGTGCAGCACCTGCAGGATCGCCTGCTCGGTTTGCCCGCAGGTGGACACCTGCAGCCCGAGCTGCGCGAGGACCGAGGCCACCTGTTTGCGCGTTCCGAGGTTGGGATGCACCACGAGCAAGCGGACGTCGTTCAACTCCACTTCGCCGGGATCCGTGGCCTCCGGTGCCCCGGACCCTCGCGCTCCGGAGCGCCCCTGGCGCGGATCGGCGAGGGACTCCGCCTCCACCCCTGGCGCACGCAGCTCCGTCTCGCTGGTACCGCTCCCCTCGCGCGCCAGGGCGGCGATCCAGCCGGCGCGGCGCCGCCACGGCGTTTCCTCGTCCATGCTGGGCAGCGGCATCTGGCCTTCGTCGAAGAGCCCCGGGGCGAAGGCCTCGGCCGCCGGCGAACCGCCGGCGATGTAGGCGTCGATCTCGTCGTGGACGCAGGCGGGAGCCTCGGGAACTTCGTCCTTGCGCTTCGCCATCACGGCACCCCGAAGAGATCGCGGGTCAATTCCATCTCGTCCAGTCCCATGCTGAGCTCCCGATTGACCACGCGCACCAGGGCATCGACGATCAGCGGGTCGTAGCGCAGCCCCCAGTTCTCCGCCAGGCTCTCCAGCGCTTCCACCTGCGGCAAGGCTTTGCGATACGGCCGGTCCATGGTCATTTTCACGTAGGATTCGGCCACGGCCACGAGGCGCGCGCCGAGCGGGATGGCCCGCCCGCGCAGCCCCGACGGATACCCCTCGCCGTTGTAGGCCTCGTGGTGGTGCAGCACCACCTCGATGGCGACCTCGCCGAAGCGCATCTGCCGCATGATCGCCGCGCCCTCCAGCGGATGGCGCCGCACGGTTTCCCACTGCTCCGCGGTGAGCTGGCCGCTGGAGCGCAGGATCTCCGGATCGATGCGCAGCATGCCGATGTCGCGCAGCACGGCGCCGTATGCCAGCTCGCGCCACGACTCCTCGGGAACCTGCACTTCCTGGGCCAGCGCCTGGGTGTAGCGCACCACGCGCTCCGTCGCTCCAGCATCCTGGCCGCTGCAGCTTTCGATGAGCCGCACCAGGCCGCGCACCACACCCAGGGTGCGGTCCTGCAGCGTCTCGTAGAGCTGGGCGCGCTCGTAGGCGAGCGCCGCCTCCTCGAGCAAGGTCGACAGCATCTCCAAGTCGGGCTCGCCGGCACGGCTGGCGCCCAAGAGGAGGAGTCCGAGCGGCCGGTCCAAGACGCGGAAGGCGAGGGCATGGGCGAAACCGTGCTGCCGCGCCCACATCTGTTCTTCCTCGGCGACCCGCGGGTGCCCGTCGAGGTGCACCACGTCATCGCTCTGCAGCGCGGCTTGCACCAGAGTGGAATCCGAGCGCAGCGCCATTTCCGCCAGCGCCTCGCGGTCGAGGCCGCGGTGGTGGGTGAGAAGGAACTCCCCCTCGCGCTCGCTGAAGTAGAGCACCGTCTCGGTACGGGCGATGGAGACGACGGAGAGCACGAGGACATCGAGGAGCTTCGAGGTGCCGAAGGCCGCGTCGAAGCTGCGCGACATGGCGATGATGTCGCGCAGATGGGTGATCTTGCGGCGCAAGAGCCGCTCGCGCTCGCTCTCCTGATACGCCGGGGCGCCGAGGAAGCTGGCGGGCCCGCGGACGCGCAGGGCGTTGTCCGGCCGGGGCAGTGCGGGAGTGGGCGCCGGCGCCGCGACCGCAGCGGAACTCTGGCGCAGGCAACGGTCCAGAGCCTCGAGCTCTTCCAGCGTGTAGTCGTCGCCGGGCCTTTCCTTGGCGAGGAAGAGCAGGAGCTCGGGCTGATCGTCCCCTTCCGTCCGCCCCACGATCTCGCAATTGAGCGCGCCGACGAGCTCGTGTTCTTCCGGCGTCAGGGGATCGAGGCAGAGATCGAAGAGGAAAGCCGGGCCAGGTTGATCCCGCACCCGCCGCGCCAGCTCCCCGTGGTAGGGCAGGCCACGCTCCAAGTCGACACCGGCTGCGGTGATCGGATGGTAGGCGCCGTCCGGCTGCAAGGCGAAGACGTGCACCCGCGAGGCCAGCGCCTGGGTCCGCAACGCCAGTTCCCAGCGCCTAGCCAGCTCTTGCAGCTCCGCCGTGCCTTCGTCGGCCATGCCCCGCGGTGCAGTGCTGGCGGGAAAGCTCCGTAGCGGCGGGTCCACCACGGTGGCCTCGAGGGACTGCAACACGTCCGCCTCCGAAGGTTCCGCGGCGGTCGCTGCATTCGGGTCGGCCGCCGGGATCTTGCCGAGGCCGATGGCCATGAGGAGGCGATCGAACTCCGGCTCGCTGCGCCGTGGCGCCGTCTCCGCGCTCGGCGGCGATGGCGGCTTCGCCAATCCTCCGCTCAGCGGGGACCTTGGCTCCGTCGGACCTGCGCTCAGCGGGGACGTCGGCCTCGCCAGGCCGCCGCTCAGCGGGGACGTCGGCTGCGGCGGTGATGTCGGCTTCGCCAATCCTCCGCTCAGCGGGGACCTTGGCTGCAGCGGTGGTGACGGCTTCGCCAATCCTCCGCTCAGCGGGGACCTTGGCTCCGTCGGACCTCCGCTCAGCGGGGACGTCGGCTGCGGCGGTGATGTCGGCTTCGCCAATCCTCCGCTCAGCGGGGACGTCGGCTGCGGCGGTGATGTCGGCTTCGCCAATCCTCCGCTCAGCGGGGACCTTGGCTGCAGCGGTGACAATGGCTTCGCCGTGCCTCCGCTCAGCGGGGACCTTGGCTCCGTCGGACCTGCGCTCAGCGGGGACCTTGGCTCCGTCCGACCTGCGCTCAGCGGGGACGTCGGCCTCGCCAGGCCTCCGCTCAGCGGGAACGGCGGCGCCAGCGGGGCGTCCTGTTCCGGCCCACGCGTTCCGACTGCGCTCAAGGCGGCCTCCAAGGTGTCCGCGAGAGGAGGAGGCTGGAGGTCCGGATCACGACAGAGGAAGCTCCGCAGCGTCGCTGAACGCACCAGGAACGCCGTCGTCCAGCCCTGCTTCGCCCGCTCGGCAGCGAACTCGTTCAGTTGCCGCGCGCCACCGGCTCCGAGGGAAAGCACCCCGGAAAGATCGAGGACCACACGCGACAACCGCCGCTGCTCGCACTCCTGGAAGAGACGGCTGAGATGCGGCCGCGCTGCCGGGCCCAAGGATCCACCGATCCCGAAGACGGCAACCTGCGGGTCGTCACAGGGCAGTCGCTCGAATCGCACTCCCCTCGCGGCCTCTTCTCGGCCCATTTTCCTGTCCCTCGTCGCTCAACCCATCTCCTCGGACAGCCACTTGTCGAGGACGTTTTTCAGGAAACGCCACTCGCTGCCGACCTTCTTCGCCGGGATCTTGCCTTCCTTGGCCAAGCGACACACGGTCTTGACGTGCATCTTCAGATACTCTGCCGCCTCCATCGAGGTCATGACGGCGTTCGTTCCTTCGTCACCGCCGATGTAGATGTTGGCGTACTCGTTCGTCTTCAGCTCGCTCATGGCTTCCCCTGCCTCTGTTGAAATGACCATCGACAACGTACCCACGAACTCTGCCCCGCCCTACCGCACTCCTTCTACTCTCAGCCGGCGCCGCCGGCGGACGGTCCGCGCCGCCGCCCCAGCAGGCCCGCCACATCGAGCACGGGCACCGCGGCCCGGCCGGTCTCCAAGGTCCCGAGCCAGGGGCCCTCCGGCCCCGGTTGCACGACACCGCGCACCGCGGCGCAAGGCCCCGAGGCGAAGAGCGCCGCGCGCCTCTCGAAGCTCCCCACGATCAGCACGAGCTCGCGCTCGCGCTCTTCGTAGCTCTGGTCTTGCAGCGCGAACGCCAGCTGCAGGACGGGATAGCGTGCTCCGGTCAGCTGCACGACGGCACCGGTGCCGTCCTGCAGGACGCGGGAGGCCGCGCCGTGGTGCACTGCCTCCAGAGCGGGCGCCGGCACGGCGACAGCGTGCGTACCCACCCGAATCAGATGACACGCACTCGGCGTGGTGCTCCGCGGCAGGGCCAGTCGGAAGCGGCACCCTGGCGTGTCCTGCGGCTGCACCCAGACCAGACCCTGCAGCGACTCCACCACCGGCCGCGAGCGCCGTAAGCCCGGACAGTTGGCGAGGACGTCGTCTTCCCCGTGGCCGCGGCGCACGGCGTCGGGATCCCGTACCTCGAGCACCAGGCGGTCCTCGTCGACGCGCAACACGCAGTCGATGTGCGCCTCGGCCCGCTCGCGCTGCAGCAGCAAGCTGTCCGACCACAGGTTGCGCAGGATCTCCAGGATGGCGCCGCCCAGCTCGTCGTCCACTTCTCCGAGCGATCCAGTCGCCCGGATCGCCAGACGCGAGCCGCGCTCTTGCGCCTCGTCCAGCACCTCCTGTGCCGCAGCCTCCACCAGCGACCGCAAGACACCCTCGCAGTGATTCCGCAGGCCAGCCTCGAAGGTTGGCGCCGTCCCGACAGCCTCCGGCGGCGCCGTCATGGCGCGAGCGAGAGCGTGGAGTTCTCGCGCCAGCGGCTTCAGCTCCGGGTGGAGGCGCTCGTCCCGGGCGGCGTTCGCGAGCGTGTGGAGCTCGCGTGCTTGCCGCACCAGAGCGGCGACATCCTGGACCCACCGCTGCGACACGTCACTTTGCGACACAACCTGTTGCGGATCGGCACGGCCCGGGGCTTCTTCGAAGCGACGCGCCGCCTCGCGACGCCAGGAGGCCAGACGCTCCTCGAGACGCTCGAGTGCCGCCGTGCTCGGGCGCGCCTCGCTCTCGACGAGTGCTTCCAGATACTTCCGCGCGCACTGGCGCGCCTCTTCGAGCAGCTCTTCGAGTTGCGCCGACCAGGGCACCTCGCTGGCCCCCACATCCTCCAGCAAGGCGAAGAGACGTCCGAGGCAGGACTGGTAGGCGTCGAGGCCGAGGAGCGAAGCGCTGCCGCGCAGCGCCCGGGTCGCTTGCGTCAGCCGTTGCAGCGCGGCGCGCTCCGGCGGCTCGCCCCGCCCGAGGATCTCCTGCAGGCTCCGCAGGTGCTCCTTTCCTTGCAGCACCAGGGATTGCAGGTCCGCCGTCTGCCGCACCGACATCACTCCCGGCGCTCCATTCCACCTGGCCTGCGGCCCCACCTGGATCCGGCGTCACCGCTCGCCTCCGGATCCTCGTCCGCGCCGTAGCTTTCGCCTTGTTTGCTGCCGCCCTCGAAGCTCACGGCCACGCGCCCGTCCAAATTGCCGATCGGTTTACCCACGAAATGCGGGAAGCGTTCTTCGAAGCTCGGGGTCCCCTTGACGACGCTGGTGCCCGCGGCGCTGGCCTCGGGCTTCGCGGCTGGGCTCGCCTCCGTCGCTCGCGACAGCTCGCGCGCGGCCTCGTCGCGCAACCTCCAGGAGCCTTGCTGGCGCGACTGTCCGGTCCATTCGAAGTAGCCCGAATCGCCGGCCTTCGTCGGCTGATCCGGGCGCACCACCTCGGAACGGGCGTAACGAATGTCCTCTTCCGGGGAGAGACCCGGCGTGGATTCGGGCGCCGCGCCTCCGGCTCCTGCCGCATCGGGCCACGTGGGCCAGGCTGGATCCGGACTCTCGAGCTCCGCTTCGACTTCCGGCTCCACCTCCGGTTCCGGTTCTGGCTCCAGGTCCGGTTCCAGGAAGAGCGGTACGGGCGGCGGCACGGTGGGCGCTGCGCTCGCCGACTCGTCCAGGAGAATCTCCGGCTCCAGCATCGGCACCGCTTCCACGACGGGCGAATCCGGCGCGAAGGGCTGCATGGAGAGCATCTCGTTCTGGAGTTGGGAGAAGCGGCTCTCCAACTCTTCCAGCCGCCGGGCGATCTCCGGTGTCATCGCGGCTTCTGACGCCACGCCCAAGGAGAATGGCTCCGACCGCGGTTCGGGCGCGAAGTCGTCCATCGCCGCCTCGTCCTCCACCGTCGCTTCCGCCGCCAGCGCCTCGGGCGCCGTCTCCGCCGCACCGAGGGGCGCGCGCAAGGCGGCGAGCGCCGAGTCCAGCGCGGCGAGAGGTTCTTCCAGGGCCGCCGACGGTGAGTCCAGCGCCGAGATCGACGCACCGAGGGCCGCGAGCCGTGAGTTCATCGTCGTGGCTGGCGCCGCTGGTGCCGGCCCCGTCTGCGCGGGCCCAGCCTGCGCCGGCCCCGCCTGCGCCATCGCCTGGTTCCAAGCCCGCGCCACGCGGGCGACGAGCTCGCTCGCTCCCTCGGCGAGCATCGGTTCGCGTCGAGCGCTGCTCTGCTCCAGGCGTTGCAGCAGATCCTTCATCTCCCGCCGCGCTCCCTGCAGCTCGCGCTCGAGCTCCTGCTCGCGGCCCCGTTGGCCGGCGAACAGGGTCACCAGATCCCGCACTTCCCGCGGCAACGCCTCGCTGTTTTCCGTCACCTCGGGCGCGGTGCCGAGAACTTCCAGCGCGCGGCGCAGCACCCCGCGCACGCTCGCCGCGCCGCGCGCCGCATAAAGCGCCCGCGCCACCGCGAGGTGCACGGCGATGGCGAGGCCGAGCAGCGCGGCACCGAGGACGATCCACTCCGGCCGGTGCGCGTTGATTCCCGCTGCCAGGCCGGGACCACGCAACTGCATGCAGTACGTGCTGACGGTGAAGCCGGCGAGAAGGATGGAGCCCGAGGCCATCAACGCCACGAGATGCGGTGACTTCGGCTTGGAATCCCGCGCTTCGTCCATCGAGAACACCTGCCGATCCGGACGGCCTCGCCGCCTTCTGCTCTTGGAGCAATCAACACGCCCTTCGCAGGGCGCAGAAAGACTTGGCGGAGCGCAAGGCACGCAAGCGATGTGCCAGGGGGACAACACGCCCTCGCGAGGAAGCTTGCAGCCGTGTGCGTCGGTGTACACCACGGTGCACCGCGCCGGCTGGAGCTTTCCGCGCCGCGTTGCTGCGCGGAGCATCTTGCCCCGCCGGTACGGGGAAACTAACTTTGGTGTCGGGAACGTGCGGAACGCACCGTCAGCCCAGGCGATAGCTGCCTGGGCGGCGGTCCCGGAAGAGATGGTTCCGCGCCGTGATGTGCTTGTCTGCCGCCGCCGCCGGATCGATGTCCACGACCTGCAGGGAACTCTCCTCCTCCCCCGCCTGCGCCAGGACTCGACCCTTGGGATTGACGATCCGGCTCTGACCCGTGAAGCGCAGTTTCACCCCGCTTCGCCGCTCGGTGCCGACGCGGTTGCAGGTGACGGTGAAGACGCGATTCTCCACGGCCCGTGTCACCATCGCGGCTTGGCAGTACGGCAGCACGAGGTTCGAAGGATGCAGGATCACCCGCGCACCGGCGAGCGCCAGGCTGCGGCAGACCTCCGGGAAGATCCAGTCGAAGCAGATCATGACCCCCACGGGCACGCCGGCGCGAAAGGGCGCGAAGCGCGGCGCCGCGGTGTCGAAGACCAGCTTTTCCCGGTCGAAGAGATGCGCCTTGCGGTAGACATGCCTGCGGCCCGAAGGCAGCAGCGTGACAGCGCTGTTGTAGAGCTTGCTGCCGCTCTTTTCCGCCATGCCGAAGCAGAGGACGAGTCGGTTCGCCCGCGCCAGCCGGCGCAAGCGCTGCACCGACGGACCGTCGGCGGGCTCGGCGAGCGCTTTCGTTTCGGCGCGGGAGGCGAAGACGTAGCCCGTGGTGCACAGCTCAGGGAGAACGATGACCGCGTCGCGCACGCCGGCGAGAGCGGTCTCGATGGCGGTCACGTTCGCTTCGACGTCACCGAAGCGCGGGTGCATCTGCAGGAATCCGAGGCGCAGGCGAAGCCTCCCGCGAGGGCCGTCCATGGCATACCACTTGCTGCGGGAGCGCGCAAGGCGATGCCGCGGAGGTCGTGAGCGTGGCCGAAGACGCCGATAAATACGTCCCCGTGGAGAGCAGCGGTGCCTCCGGCGCCGCCACGCCGAGTATTTCTTTCATGATCCACGCCCTGCTGTCGAGTCGTATCCACTCGGGTCTGGGCGACGACTCCCCGCCGGAAGACGACGTCAACATCTACTTGACACACCTGCTCTGCGATTACGTGCATCCCGAGACCAAGCGGCGCGGGCGCCAGTACCTCTCGACCTACGACACCTCGGTGTTCGAGCGCGTGCGCAGCTCCACCAACACCCGTTTCAAGTACACCGTATACCGCGCGAACGCGGATCATCTCCTGATGATGATGGGAGTGTTCCACAACCCGACGGGAGCCCGGCCGAAGGCGCTGGCCGCGCCGCTGCAGGTGCGCGGCGAGACCCACGTCGGCCGCGGCAAGGCTTACTACGACTACGCCTTCACCTACAGCCGCTCGCTCTACGGCCGCAGCAGCGGCATCACCGACGTGCTGGGCAAGCTGGCCGCCGGCTTCGAGCGTTACTTGCGCTTGCTCTCGTACCTGCGCGCCGAGTATCTGCACCTGGTCGATCAGTTGAGTCCGGGCGATCTCTTCCATCTGGAGCGCGGCGTGCTGGCGCTGGATCTGGCGCGGCAGCGCGACGTCTTCCTCGACGCCTGGTCCGACTGGAAGCGGGCCCCGACCCCGGAACATCAGACAGAGCTCCGGCAGGCCGCCACCGACCTGGAGCAACTGGATCCGAACTTCCACTTCGACGTTCCCGCAGCGCCGTCGCCCGGCGACCTCGAGCCGCCCGAGCGCCAGCCGCCCGAAGGCCAGCAGTAATCGAGTGCCAGCTCTCTCAGTGTGACCCCTCCTTGGGATCCTTTGTAGCTGTTCAGGAGTTCATTCCCTGAACATGGCCTTGACCTGGCTCCAAGTGCGCTCTGTGACAGCCACGGGAATCTCGCGCCGGGTTGTAAACTCGCCGATTCCCTGCGGGAGTTCGGCGTAGACGGTTCCGCCCCCTTGCACAAGAGGGACGAGACTCCTTCCGACAAGATAGCCATAGACGTTGGCCGCGCCGCAAAGTGTCTGAAATTGAATTCCGCTCCGTGATTGTAGCCAACCCAGAACGCGTAGCCGTCACACGGCGTCGCTGCAGAATAAGGCAAGGCCGCTCAACAGCGAGACTACGGTAAGCACGCGCATGTGCCACACGTTCTTCAGCGCTGCTTCAGGAAGGTGATCACCTTGTCGAGGGTGGCCTCGGGAAGGGTGTCGGGGGCAGCCTCACCCGCAGGCACCTGAAGGAGCTGCGCGGCGCCGTCGGCGGCGACGCGGCGGAGGAAGCGGAGTGAGCGGCTGTTGTCGGCGCCGCCGCTCTCCTCCGTCAGGGCGAGGAGCGGCGCGCCGAACTGACCCATCGCCTTGCGGACGCCGGCGGTGGCGAGCCGCCGCTGCATGGTCCAAGCAGCGGGGTGCTTGTGCCACCGCGGCAGCAGCTGGCGCAACGCCTGCTGCAAGCGCTCCTTCGCCCCGAGATGCGCGTCCAGCACCGGGAAGAGCGCCACCACCGCGCTCACGCGCCTGCGCGCCGCCAGGTGCATGCCCATGGCGGCGCCGAGGCCCACACCCACCACGGCGATCTTCGTGGCGTAGTGCTGCAGCATGTCGTAGCGGTTCTCTGCTTCGTCGAGACAGGTCTGCCAGTAGAACGGGCTCTGCCCCGGCCGATCCAGGACCCGATAGGAGAGCGAGCTCGCCAGAACGCCGAAGCCGCCGCGGTATAAGCGGTTCGCGAAGGCGCGCAGGGTCTCGCAACCTTGTCCCTCGCCAGGAAGGACGAGCACGCTCGGGGAGGGACGGTCTTGCAGCAGGAGCAAGCTGCGCGACTCCTCGGCGAGCCCGAGCCGCGCCTCCACCATGCGTAGCTGCTCCAGGTGCGCATCCAGGAGCGCCAGCCGGGTGGCGTCGCTCACCCGGCCCCGGCGCGCACTGCGCTCGAGCTCCCAGATCGAGTGGGCGACTTCGTAGTCGTAAGCTGGTCGGGGTGCCTGAGGGGAGTCCTCGGCCGGTGGTCGATTCACGCCGCGATTGTAGAACGCCTGGAGGCCCGGAGGCAAGGTCACACGCTGAGCACCGCTTGCCGCTGGGACTGGAGGGCGGGGAGCAACCAGCTCTGGTTGTTGTCTTCCAGGGCGCGGCTCACGGCGAGCAGCGCCATTTCGCGCTCGCCGAGGAGCAGATGGGCCTTGGACGAGAGGTAGGAGGCGTAGGCCCGGTACACCCCTTGGGTGGTGCCGGCGCGCATGGTGCGGAAGGCCGTCTCCAGGATCGCCAGGGCGCCGCGCCCGTCCTGCGTTTCCAGGAGGAACTCGGCGTAGTCGAGCTGCGTGCCGACACTCTGGGGCGCGAGCTCCAGCGCCTTCAAGTAGCCGCGCCGCGCTTTTTCCGTCTCGCCGAGATGTTGGTGCCCGCTGGCGATCGTGTGGTACAGACCGGGATCGTCGAATTCGTCGAGCTGCAGCGCCAAATACAACTTCTCCAGCGCCTCCTTCGCTCGCCCGGCCTTGAAGAGGAACACACCCGTTTGCGCCATCAGATGGCCGCTGCGCGGACAGCGCCCGCTGCCGGCCTCCACCACGCGCAGAGCCTGCTCGCGATCGCCCGAGCTCCACAGCGTCTGCGACAGGTCGTACCAAGCCTGCCATTCCTGCGGGGAGCGCTCGAGGCGCTCGATGTAGAGAGCCGCCGCCTGGTCGTAGTGCTCCGCCGCGCGCAGCGCGTCGCCGAGATCGTAGAAGACGATGTTCGACTCCGGTCGCTCTTGCCGCAGCCGGGTGAAGAGCTCGATGGCGCGTTCCGCCTCTCCCGCCGCGAGCGCCAGCGCCGCCTCCTGGTACGAGGGCCCGAGCGCGGCGCGCGATTCCTTTTCCCTGAGCGGCATGCCGTCGAGGAGGCGCATGAAGGTCTGTTTCGGATCGCGATCGGCGAGTCGTGCGGCGTCGAGGATGCGATCGAGATCGGCGCTCCGCGCCGCAGCGGAAGCGCTCGTCTTGCTTCCACTCGCCCCCGGTGCCGTCTCGGCCCGAGCCGCTGGGCGCGGCACGCCGCGTCCCGGCGCCTCCCGCCCGCTCGCGCCCGCTTCGCTCGCTTCGCCACGCTGCGGCGGCAGCAGCGTCGCCGCCGGCGGGCGCGGCTCGTGCCGGCCGGCGCCGTGCAGGCGCTCCTCGCAGGCCGCGAGCCGGTCCTTCTGCTCCGGACTGGCGACGAGCGCGCGGGCTGCTTCGATCTGTTCGGCGGCGAAGGTGTACTCACGCATGTCGAGGCGGGAATGGATGTCCTCGATCAGGGCCTCATAGGTGCGGCCGCGCGCCTCTTCGAGCTTCGCCTCCAGCCGGCGGTAGGCAGGCGAGCTGCGCGCCGTCTTCTGCAGGGCCCGCTCGTACTCCCCGTGCGCCTGGCGCCAATTGTTGACGGAGGCGAAGGAATCCCCCCGCGCCTCGAACTCGGAGGCGGAGTCGCCGAAGAGCTGGCCGAAGAGGTTGCCGAGGAGGGTCAAACCACCGCACCTCCACCCACGTCTGGACCCCGGCCCAGTATTCCGGGGTCCGCTTCCCGGTGCAAGACAAAAGAGCCCGGCCGGAGCCACTTCCCGCCCGTCTCACGCCGGCTCCGCTCGCCCTTCCTGCCAGGCCCGCGGCACTTCCCGCCCCGCGCGCGGTTCTCTAGGATGTTCTCGTGATCACCCTGGACGACATCACCAGCGCCGCCACACGCCTCGCCCCTGTGGTGCACCGCACACCGGTGCTGCGCTGCCGCGGTCTCGACGCCCTGGCCGGAGCCACCTTGTATCTCAAGGCGGAGAACTTCCAACGCGGCGGCGCCTTCAAGATTCGCGGGGCGTACAACAAGATCGTCCAGCTCCCCGAGGCGGCCCGCCGGCGCGGCGTCCTCTCCTACTCCTCCGGGAATCACGCCCAGGGCGTGGCGCTAGCGGCCTCGATCCTCGGCATCCCCGCCACCATCGTGGTCCCCGAGGACATCGTCGAGAGCAAGCGCGCCGCCACCCTGGGCTACGGCGCCCGGCTCGTCCCCTACGGCACCACTTCTGCCGAGCGGCACCAGCGCGCCGAGGTCCTCGCCCGCGAGGAGGGCCTCGCTCTCGTGCGTCCTTATGACGATCCAGACATCATCGCCGGCCAGGGAACGGTCGCCCTGGAGTTCCTGGAGGAAGTGCCCGATTTGGACGCTTTGATCGTCCCCATCGGGGGCGGCGGCCTCATCTCCGGTTGCGCCGTGGCGGCCCGGGGGAGGCGCCCCAAGATCCGCCTTGTGGGGGTGGAGCCTGAAGATGGAGACGACACTCGGCGCTCTCTGGCGGCAGGGAAGCGCCTCTCCATCCCGGGGCCGCGCACCATCGCCGACGGCTTGCGCGCCATCGAGCCGGGGGAACTCACCTTTCCCATCATCCAGCGGCTCGTGGACGAGATCGTGACCGTGACCGATGACGAGATCCGCCAGGCCCTGCGGCTCCTCCTCGAGCGCGCCAAGCTCCTGGTGGAACCCTCGGGCGCCGCGGCCCTGGCCGCGGTCCTCGGGCGCAAGGCCCGCCTCGACGGGAAGGTTGGCATCGTCCTTTCGGGCGGCAACGTGACCCTGGAAAACCTGCCCGATCTCCTGGGCCTGTAGGTTGACTCCTGTTCTGGCAGGCCCGCGCGGCGACCGGCCATCTGGTTGACGCCACCCCCTGCGGCGGCGATCTTTGGTCCATGCACGCATCCCGGGCCCTCCTCGTGGCCGTTTTCCTCCTCGCCCCGCTGCTCTCCGGCGTCGGCGCCGCGTCGGTACCGGGATCGCGCCCCCCCTCGTCAGCCGACTCCCTCCGCCTCTTCGCGGTCGAGAACCTGCGGCAGCTCTCCTCTTCCGAGCGCGATGCCGTCTTCACCGAGTCCGTTGTCGCCGCCCGCGACGCCCTCGACAACCGTGACTTCGCCACCGCGCTCCGCATCGCCGACCGGGTGTGTCTACTCTGGAAGCGCTCCCGCCGCCCTCTCCTCCAGCGCGCCGCCGCCCAGCTCGGCTTGAACCAGTACGCCGACGCCATCGTCTCGGCCCGCGAGGCGTCGGAGGCGCGAGCCGATCGCTTGCCCCCGGAGGCCAGGCCGAACGAAAACGAAGGGGCCGCCGAGTACTGGGAGGGAGTGGCCCTCTATCGCACCCAGCGCTACGAGGAAGCCTTGCCGGCGTTGCGCGCCGCCACGGAGAAGTCCCCGCAGTGGGCGGAAGCTGCGCGCGCCTTGGCCGAGGTTTGCTTCGTCACCGCACGACACGAGGAAGCCGTGCGCGCCTACGCTCGCGCTCTCGAGTTGGATCCTCAAGTGGGGAACGCCCGCGACGCCTCCTATTACGCCGAAGCTCTCGTCGCCCGCGGCGATCTGGAGGGCGGCATTGCCGCGATGCAGCGCGCTCTCGCGCGCGACGCCTATCTCCCGGGATTGCATGCCAACATGGGCCGCTTGCTGCGTCAGGATGGCAATCTCACCGAAGCCTACTATCACTTCACGCTGGAGCTGCTTTTGCACGGAGTGCGGGGGCCGTACGCCCCGAAGGCTCTCGAGCAAGCCGGAGAGGTCCTGGATCTGGTGCGCAAGGACAACAGCCATCCGAGCCG
>DASRJW010000145.1 GCA_035649275.1 Candidatus Krumholzibacteriia bacterium | reverse complement strand
CCGCCCAGGGCAGGTCGTCTGGCCAGGGCATGGGCGACGTGATCGCATCACGCGCCAGGAGGGTGCCGCCGAGGACGTCGAGGTGGCCGCGGTAGGCGTCCACCGTGCCCGATTGGCGCAGGCGGTCGAAGCGCAGCAGCGGGATTCCGAGCCGGCGCAGGAGCAATGCGGCTTGGCCGCGGTGCCAGACGGCGCGTACCCAGCGTGCCGTGTCCGGGACGTAATCGGTGAAACGAGAATGACCTTCGACCATGCGCCGCACCCGCTTCAAGCCACCGGTCATGTAGAGAACGGAGAGATCGTCGGGGATTTCCGCCCACTGGTGCGATTGGAAGCGCCCGCGTTCGTCGAGACCTTGCTGACTGTGCAGCGTCACCAGCAAATCCGCCATGGGATTCCCTTTCATGTCGTACCGGCCACGAGATTAGGCGCCCCCACGCCCGACGGCAAGCCCGGCGATGCGGCAATGCAGTCAACAGACCGACCTACTCACTGGATCCCGCCTGGCACTGAAGCTATAATGACGTCACCGTTACCTGAGGCGAAGAAAGGACGCGATGCGCGCTCGGGCCTCGTGGTCAGCCCGTGGACACCACAGGCTCCGTCGGAGAATCGGTCTCTGCCTCGGCCTCCTCCTCCTCTTCCCGGCGGCCGGACGCACGGGCGGCTATCCCGTCACCGCGTTCTCGACCAGCCTGCGCCTGGCGCCGGAGCTGGTGGACGAAACGAGCCTCCTCTTTCAGTTGCCACAGCGCGCCGGCCTGGCCGGGAGCCAGGTGTTCGCCGTCAACAATTTCTACACTCCTTACTACTTCACGTCGGGGCGAGGCATTACCTACGATCTCTTCCCCTACTCCCAAGGGCCGACCCTCGGGGTCCTCGGACACACGCATGGGCAGAGCCTGTTCCTTCTGGCGCAACCTTCCGTCCATTTCGCCCAGAGCACCCTGATCCAGGTCGGCTGGGGGGCGTCGTGGCGATGGTTGCGCGCCGGCATCGCGGCACGCAACGACCACATCGAATCAGAGAATTCGACCATCGAGAGAAGCGTGTCGAACGGACAGGCCTACGACTACCTGTACGCCAGCTCCACGACGAACGAGATCTGGGAGGGCTCGATCGGCATCGGTGTTGGCAGCGAGGGCCTCGGCTTCGATGTCGCCGTTGACTTGCAGCGCCCCGAGGAAGCGGCGGAGATCCAGGTTCTCAGCTCCGATACTCTGGCGGTGCATTGGGAAACCGACGACGATCTCTCCACGCAGATCTCCGGACGTCTTCACGCCAGACTCGGCGACTCCGTGGAGTTCGTCGCTGCTGGCAGCTGGGGTGAGCTCGAGGTCGATCGGCAGGGAAGCCTTGCCGGCGACGACACCCTTTTCACCCACTTGCTCTCTCTGAAGAGCTGGTCAGCCGGTGCGATGGTCTCCTTCCCCGCCGGCGGGCTGGACGCATTCTTCGTTTCCGGCTATTGGGAGCACCGAGAGATCCCGGGCTCGCTCTACTTCAGCAACACGGATCTCGGCAAGGAAGAGCGTGACCGTGCCTCCCTGGCTTTCGCTCTCCGCCAACGGCTTTGGCGGCAACTCTGGGGGCAGGCTGGAATCGCGATGTACTGGGTGAAGACCGGATCCGAGTTCCGAGAGCTCACCACGGATCGCGACCGACTCACCCGCAACGGGCAGCAGTCCCTCAGCGGGGACTTCGCCTGGGGGGTTTCCTACTCGTGGCGGTATTTCGACACCCGCGCCGCCGTGAGCGAGACTTTCGACCTGACCAACCTCTTCCTGTCCCTGGACGTGTTCGTGCATCCGTGAAACGGACTGTACCGCTGTCGTTGCAGAGGAGAAGGACATGTGGCAAAGCCCCGGCGCCCGGCGCCTCGCGAGCAGGGTCGCGGGTTGGATGACAGGGGCTCTTGCCTACGCAGCGACGGACGCCGGGGCCGGCGAGTTTCCCATCACCGCCTTCTCTTCCAGTCTGAGCACGCTTCCTGAGTACGTGGACGAAGAGGCGCTGCTCTTCCAGTTCCCGCAGCGGGCGGGCGTGACGAACACCCGCCTTTTCGCCTTCGGCTTGGGGTCCCGGGAGGCCCTGGGCGTCGCCGGCAATTGGGGGAGCCATGGTTTCTTTCTGCTCTCACAGCAGGGAACGCTCTTTGGATCTTCCCTCCTCCAAGGGGGCTGGGGCGCTAGCTGGCGTGGATTGCGTCTAGGGGTGGCCGGACGCGCGGCTCGCACACATGACGAGGCCGGATCTCTCTACACGTCCCAGGACCCTTTCTATGGCAACCAGCTCACGGTGGACTTCGATGGCACCGAGCGCACCTTGTGGGAGGGCTCCTTCGGTCTCGGTCTCGGCGGGAAGAATGCGGAAGTGGATCTTGCCGTGGACGTGACGTCGATCCAGGCCGAGCTCACTTACCTTCATCTCGACTACGGGCGGCCACCTGCAGACACCACGCTGGTGCATCTCGAGTCCACCGAGGACCTGGGGCTGGGCGGTGTCGCGCGCCTTCGCTGGCATCTCGGGGGCGGCGTGGAGGTGGTCGGGGCCGGGAGTTGGCATCGGGTCGAAGACAACTACGATGGCCTCGAATACATAGCGAGCCGGCTCAGCACCGTCTTGCTAGAGCACGAGCTGGAAAGCTGGTTCGCCGGGCTCTCCGTTTCCTTCCCAGCCGGCCGGATCGACTGGATAGCCTTCACCGCTCACTGGCAGCATCTCGAAGACGGGCAGCGGAACTCATCGGCGCGGAACCAGTCGACGGTGACGGACGAGGATGGCATTCTTTCCGTCGCCTTGAGGCAGCAATTGTGGCAGGACCTCTGGGGGCAGGCCGGGGTGGAGATCGGCTACAGCCAGCTCGAACGGCACGAAACCAGGCTGAGCAGCGACGGTCAGAGCCTACAGGAGCGTGTCTCCACGTCTTCCACCCTCAGCGAGAATTTCGCCTGGGGCGTGAGCTACGTGTGGCGCAACGTCGACCTCCGGGCCGCAGTGCGCGAAACCTTACCGATTTCGAATCTCTTCTTCGCTCTCGACTTCACCGTGCACCCCTGACCCTAGCGTGCGGTGGAATCGTGTGCCGGCTGCGGCGGCGGACGCAGCACGCCGCGACGGTCGCGCTGCGGACGACGACGCTACGCCACCACGGACCGGCTGCGGTGATTGACCCTCCCGGATTGGTCTGTTAGCTTCCCGAGCGCTTGGCAGGCGAGTTCCAGTCGGCCCGGTGATGCGCCGGTGTTCCTAGGATGGACACAGGCGCGCCGGTGCGCCAGCGAGGAGAGCGAAGTGGCGAGCCCCAATACGACCTACGATGTGGTGATCATCGGCAGCGGCCCCGGCGGCTACGTGGGCGCGATCCGCGCCGGCCAGCTCGGGCTCCGCACCGCCCTGGTGGAGAAGGATCCGTTCTTCGGCGGCACCTGTCTGCACCGTGGTTGCATCCCCGCCAAATCGTTCCTCCACGACGCTGCCGTGTTCGCCCAGACGCTGAACGCTCTCGAGTACGGCGTCATCGCCGAGAACGTGCGTCTCGACTTCGCCAAGGTGCAGAGCCGCAAGAGCGGCGTGGTCAAGAAGCTCGCCCAGGGCGTGGAAGGACTCCTGAAGAAGAACAAGGTCGAAACTTTCCGCGGCTTCGGCCGCCTGGTGGGGCGTGACCGCGTGGAGGTCAAGAAGCCCGACGGCACCACGGTGCAGCTCGGGGCTCGCCACATCGTGTTGGCCACGGGCTCGGTGCCGCGCTCACTGCCGGGCCTCACCGTGGACGGCGAGCGGGTCATCAACAGCGATCACGTCCTGGAGCTCACCGCCGTGCCCGAGTCGATGGTCGTCCTCGGCGCCGGCGCCGTGGGTGTCGAGTTCGCCTCGGCGTTCGCCCGCTTCGGCAGCAAGATCACCTTGCTGGAGATCCTGGAGCGCATCCTGCCGTTGGAAGACGTGGACAGCTCCAAGGAGCTCGAGCGGGCGCTCCGCCGGCAGATGAAGATCCACACCGCGACGAAGTTCGAAAGCGTGGAGAAGACGAAGACCGGTGTGCGCGTCCAGGCCAAGAGCACCGCAGGGGAGGCTCTCACCTTCGAGGCGGAGAAGCTCCTGGTGTCCGTGGGGCGCAGCCCGCTGATCGAAGGCCTCGGCCTCGACGCGGCGGGCGTGCAGACCGAGCGCGGCTTCGTCAAAGTGGACCCATTCATGCGCACCAATGTCCCGGGCATCTATGCCATCGGCGACCTGGTGCCGACGCCGGCCTATGCGCACACCGCCTCCAGCGAGGCGATTCTCGCCGTGGAGCACGCCGCCGGCCACGAGGTGCGCCCGCTCGACTACGACCACATGCCGAACTGCACCTTCTGCGATCCCGAGGTGGCGAGCGTGGGGCTCACCGAGGCCGAAGCACGCAAGCGCGGCCACGACGTCAAGGTCGGCAAGTTCCCGCTCCCGGTCCTCGGCAAAGTCATGATCCTCGGCGAGAGATACGGGATGGTGAAATTCGTCGCCGACGCCAAGCATCACGAGTTGCTGGGGGTGCACATCGTCGGCCCGCACGCCACGGATCTCATCGCCGAAGCGTGCATCGCCCTCACCAGCGAGGCGACGGTGGACGAGTTCATCGCCACCGTCCACGCCCATCCGACGGTGGCCGAAGGAATCAAGGAAGCTGCCGAGGGCGTCTTTGGCAGCGCCATTCACCTCTAGGCGGACCCGTGCCCGGCGTCGGCGTCCTGCTCTACGCGGCGCTCGCCCTTGCCATCGTGCTGGCGGGAGTGCACGCGGATCCGCGTCCCTGGGGCGTCCATTCTTTCGCTTTCCTGCCTCGCCCTCTCTGGCTCGCGGCGGCGATCGTCCTCGCGCTCTTCCTTGTCCCCGGCGTGGCGCGGCGGGCTGGCCAAAGCGCCGGCTGGATCGGTGCGCGACTCTCGCGCCTCCCCGTGCTCGCCGTCGTGGCGCTCGCCAGCGCTCCCGTCTTCTACCTGGCGCGGCTCGAGTACCAGTTCCTCGGCGACGGCATGGTCTGGGTGAACGCCATCGACGAAGGCAAACCGTTCCATCATTTCGAGCCGCTGGCAGCCACGCTCACCCGTCTCCTCGCCAAGGCATGGGCGCCAGCGCACCCCGGGACGGCGGCGGGTGCCTTCTCTCTCGCCCTGGGACCGGTCTACCTCCTCGTCACCGCTCTTCTTTGCCGCGCCTTGTGGAAGGATGCAGCGTCACGTGGCCTCGCCTGGCTCTTGCTCCTCCTGCACCCGGTGCTGTTGCTTTACTTCGGTTACGCCGAGAGCTACCCGCTCTTGCTCGTCGTCGAAGTGGCCTTCGTGCTGACGCTTGCTCGAGCTGCGCTGCGACGCCTTCCACTCGTCGTCCCGTCCCTCGTGCTCGGCCTCGCGATGGCGACGCATCTGACGGCGATCGCCTGGGCGCCGGCGCTCGTCGTCCTGGCGCTGGGACGCAGCGGCGCACCTGCCAGAGCGCTGACGAAAACAGCATCGAGGGTCGGGCCATCCGGAGTCCCGGCGGGATTGCTGGCGGGTCTCGCTGCCGTTGTCCTCGCGCTGGGAATCGCCGCCGCCACCGCGGGCGCCGTGGGCAGCTCCCCCACCCGTCTCCTGCGCGACGTGCTCGGTGGCTCCGGGTTGGGCGGGGAGTCCTTCCGCTGGGTTTTCTCCAGCCGCCATGGCATCGATCTGCTCAACGAGTTGCTGCTCTTACTGGCGCCTGTGTTCGTTCTCCTCGGCGGCGCCTTGTCGGGGCCATCGAGGTCGGCAGCTGCCGCCGAGGGGAGAACACAAGCGGGGGAGAACCGACAACGCGCGCCTCGGAAGGCGGTGAGGACGACAGCAGACGCCGGCGCGCTGCTCATGCCCCGAGCCTTCTGGAACTCTGTCGCAGCCCTTCTCGTCGGCACGCTCGCCGTGGCGTTGCTCGTCGAACCCCGGATCGGCGGGGCGCGGGATTGGGATCTCTTCGTGCCGCTCTTGCTCCCTGCGGTCCTGCTGGCGGTGCACGTGGCGTCCACTGCGCCCACCGCGACGGTCGGCCGCGCTCTCGTTCTCGCCCTGGTCATGCTGGTGGGTTGGCTCGCGGTGGGACTGCATGCCAAGCGCTCGGCCCAGCGGCTCGAGGTGCTCCAGGAGCCGCCCGGCACGTTCAACAGATTCGCCCGCGGCTACGCCAACGAAACGCTTGGCATCTACTACCGTGGGCGCGACCTCGAGGCCGGGTGCGCCGCCTGGTTGCGCGCCACCCAGGCCAACCCGGCGAATCCGCGCTACTTCAACAACCTGGGGATGGAAGAGCTGAAGCGGAACAACATTGCCGCCGCGTGCGTCGCCTTTCGCCGCACCCTCGAGCTCGGCATGGACGAGTACTTCGTCCGCTACAACGTCGCCAACTGCGACCGCCAGGAGGGGAACCTGGAGGCCTCGGAGAAGCAGCTCGATCAGCTCATCGCCCGCTGGCCCCAACGCTGGGAAGGTTTCAGCGCCCGCGGTAAGGTGCGGCTTCGACTCGAACGTCCGGGCGAGGCGCTGGTGGATCTGCAAACGGCGGCGCGCATGCAGCAAGATGCCGAAACGTATTACTCGATGGGGCTGGCGCTGGAGGCGCTCGGACGCCTCGCCGAGGCCCGGTCCGCCTGGGAGCGCACGCTGCAGCTCGCACCGTCGCATGCTGCGGCGCGCGAACACCTGCAGAAGTAGCCGCACCTCCGCCTCCAGCCCCTGAGCGAGAGGTGGCCAAGGGGCGAGAGGCCGGTCAGGGGCTGAGCGAGGAGGAACTGGGGCCGGGCGGGCTTCAGCCGCGCAGGTCTTCGCTGAGCGCCTGGCGCTGCGTGGAGGTCAGCTGGGTTTCGCAGGTGAGAGCAGGGAGGTCGCAGCCGACGGCGACGGGGGTGCGGCCGCCGGTGTCGAACTTGAGGTATTGCACCGCGCTCAGCCGATCCTCGCCCACCTGTCCGGGGTCGTAGGTGGCCGCCACGCGGCTCCCATCGTCGAGACGCAGGTAGAGATGTCGCGGCAGATCGAGCCACTGCCGCAGCTTCTCGGCGCGCAATCCGGGGTCGTCGATCTCGATGAGGAGCGAGCAACCCAGCTCGCCAGGGCCGCCGAGGATGCCATTGTAGGTGTCGATCTCGTGCTGGATGGCCGCTTCCTTGACGATGCGCTCGGCCAGCAGCATCTCCTGCACCTGGTAGCGCATGGTCTCGGTGTTCTCGAACAGGAAGGTGAGGTACTCGCCGCAGTGCACTCGGCGTGGCGCCTTCACCGCGAGCACGCGCTGGCGCTCCGCGTCGCGACGCTCCTTGTAGGTCTCGTAGTCCGCGATCTCGTCGCGGCTCAACGGTCTCGCCATCGTCACTCCTTGGCCGGGGCGGGCGGCCCGCCGTCGCTCGCCGCCGTCGCGGCGACGGGAAGCGGGAAGCCGTCTTCCCGGTAGGCCCGGGCGAGCACCGTCATCGGGTGCAGCGCCTGCCTGCCCGTGTGCTGCTCGAACTGCAATGCCGCGAGCGGACAATCGGTGACGCAGAGCGGCGCCGCGTGCTCACGCACCGCATCCAGGGCTTTCTTGCCGTGGCGCTGCGAGGCCTCGAAGCCCCGCGTGGTCATGGCCCAGGTGCCGTCGTGGCCGCAGCACTCGGTGGTGGTGGCGGGAGCGACGCCGGGGATCTTCCTCAGCAAGTCGCGACCCTTGAAGCCGATGCCCTGAGCTCGCAAGTGGCAGGGCGCGTGGTAGACGAAAGAGCTGCCCGGGGAGCTCTTGAAGTCGGTGCGGAAGCGCGCTTCCTCACGCAAGGACCAGACGAACTCGCTCACGTCACGCACGGCTCCAGCAAGTCGCCGGGCCCGCTCGCGGTCCGGGGCGTCCACCAATTCCGGGTATTCGCGACGCAGCATCATGGAGCAGGTGGGATTCAAGACGAGGACCTTGGCGCCTCGATCGACGAAGGGCAGGAGGAGATCCAAGTTGTGTCGGGCTTGCGCCAGGAGGCTCTTGCGGTCGCCGTGCTCCCATGCCGGCATGCCGCAGCAACGCAAGCCCCGCGCGCAACGCACATCCACCTGATTCCGCTGCAAGACTTCGATGCTGTCCCGCCCGAGCTCGGGCAGGTTGTGCTGCACGTAGCAGGTCTGGAAGAGAACGGCCTCGCCCCCTGCCGCGGCGTGGACGAGGCCCTGGCTCACTGCCCAGGACTCGAAGCTGCGGCGGGCGAAGCGCGGCAGGAGCTTGCGGCGGTGCACGCCGAGGAGCTTCTCCAGCAGCCAGCGCGCTGGGGCCAGTGTGTTCGCCAGGTTGGCGAGGCCGAGGCTGGCGCGCGCCAAAGCTCCGGCTGTATCGGGAGCACCGAGCAAGCGCTGGGCGAACGGCACACCCCGGGCACGGGTCCGCTGCGCTTGCCAGCGGTGCACCAGGCGCGGGAAGTCGAGCTGGTATTCGTGCCCGTCGCGCACGGTGTAGGGGCACTGCACCTCGCAGAGCTTGCACTGGAAGCACCCATCCATCACGGCGCCGGTCTGCTTCGCGTCGAGGCGCCGGATGTCGCCGCCGAGCGGCCCATCGAGGAGCGCGAAGAGGGTAGGGAAGGAGTCACAGAACTTGAAGCACAGCCGGCAGCCGTGACAGATCTCGAAGGTGCGCTTGACCTCGGCATCGAGCGCCGCGGCATCCCAGTACTTGGGCTCCGCCGGGTCGTAGGTGAGGCCGGCCGTGGGCTGATAGGAGACGGGCTTGTCGTCCACAGAGTCCCAGCGTTTCGGAAGCCGCGGACGGGCGAGCGGCGGCGTGGCGAGCGCCGCCGCTCGCGGCCCGTCCGGGAACAGGTGTGTCTCAGCCGATGCTCTTGAGCATCTTCTCGAAGCGGCCGGCGTGGGACTTCTCGGCCTTGGCGAGGGTCTCGAACCAGTCGGCGATTTCCGCAAAACCTTCGGAACGAGCCGTCTTGGCCATCCCGGGGTACATCTCGGTGTACTCGTGCGTCTCCCCGGTGATGGCGGACTTCAAGTTCAGCGAGGTGTCGCCGAAGGGCAGATTCGTCGCCGGGTCGCCCACCTGCTTCAGGTAGTCCATGTGGCCATGGGCGTGCCCGGTCTCGCCCTCGGCGGTTTCGCGGAAGTTGCCGGCGACCTCCGGATAACCCTCGACGTCGGCGACCTTGGCGAAGTAGAGGTAGCGGCGGTTCGCTTGGGATTCGCCGGCGAACGCCGCCTTGAGATTCTCGTGCGTCTTCGTACCCTTCAGCTGCGCCATTTCATTCTCCTCCACATTCGCGGCAAATGACCTCGTACTCGATGTACAGGTTCGTCACCCGCAGCCCTTCGGGCAGTTCCGCGGGCTTCGCGGGCCTGTCGATCACATGCGGATCGATGTCGAACACCCGACCGCAACCTCGGCATACGGCATGGTCGTGGTCGAGCGGTGTGCCATCCACGCGCAGACGCCCCGACCTTCCCGAGACCTGGCGGATCAGTCCGCGCTCCAGCAGGGAATCGATCGTGGCGTACACCGTGGACAGGGAAAGAGAGGGAAACTTCTCCTTCAGGGACTCGTGCACCATCTCCGCCGTCGGGTGCCGGCGATCGGTTTCCAGCGCCTCGAGGATGGCGACGCGTGACCCCGTCGCCCGCAGGCCGGCCTCGCGGAGCCGTTCGGCCAGCAACGTCGTGGGGTTTCGGTTGGGGACTGTCACGGAAGAATTCCCTCCAAGGAACTTTTCCGGAGTATATGCCAGGCGGCCGCCCTGTCAACCCCCCTGGAGCACCTTTCTAGGGTCCTGGGGACTGGTGAGGCCCTGAGGCCGGGGACGGTGGTCCCCGGGGATGTCAGGGTTCGGGCTTTTCTCGGGGAGCTCCGTCCCGGGAAGAAGCCCCGATTCACACCTTGGCCAAGGCCCGGTCGTAATCGGGTTCCTGGCCGATCTCGGGCACCTGCTCGGTGTGCAGCACGCGGTTGTTCTCGTCGAGGACGACGATGGCGCGGGAGCACAGACCCGTAAGAGGCCCGTCGGTGATCTTGAGCCCATAATCGTCGGCGAAGCGGGAGCGGAAAGTCGAGAGCGTGATGGCGTTCTCGACGCCCTCGCTGCCGCAGAAGCGCTTCGCCGCGAAGGGCAGATCCGCCGAGATGTTGAGGACCACGAGGTTCGGCTTGGTTCTGGCGCGCTCGAAGAACTTCTTCACCGAGGTGGCACAGATGGACGTGTCGACGCTGACGTAGATATTGAGGACCTTCTTCTTGCCGGAGAAGGACGCCAGCGTCGCCGTGGAGAGGTCCTGCTTGACCAGGTCGAATTCCTTTGCCTGGCTCCCGATCGCCGGCAGCTCGCCGCTCGTGTGGATCGGGTTGCCCTTCAGGGTGATGCGGGCCATGCGATGCCTCCTGTGACTGAAATCCTTGCCGCGCAGCGACGTGCCGCGGAGCGTGCCGTGCGGCAGCTCGCCGGGCTTCGGGCTGGCTCAAGGGCGGTTCAGGTTAGCACCTGGGCGCGCGCGAGGGAAGCGGGGTGGACCGAACGCGTCAGAGCGGGTTGGCGGTGCGGTAGGCGGCGGTGAAACGTCCCAAGTAGTAATCCAGCTCCTCCCGCAGCACCTGGCGCCAATTGTTGCTGGCCTCGCCGATGCCGCCGATGCTCCAGGTCACGACGCGGAGCGGAGCAGCCTTGGGATCGCGCTCGAGACGCGCGATTTGTCGGAGCTCCAAGCGGAAGCTGAACGAGCACTGGTCGAAGGTGGGATCGACGTTGGCGAGGAGTTCGATGTGCAGCTCCGGGCCATCCGGCGGGGGCTTCGGCATCTCGTCCAGGATCGGGATCTGCGCCTGGCGCAGCTGCAGGACGACGGCGGCGAAGAGGACGTCGGTGGTGACGCCCTTGGCCTTGAGCTCGGGAGAAACGGCGGCCATGGCGACGTGCACGCCCTGGAGACCGCGGAGCGACTTCACCGTGGTGGCGTTGTCCTGGGCCGGAGCCGGACTGGGAACGAGGAGCGCCACGGCCAGGCAGAGAGCACCGGCGGGGCGAAGGAAGCGGGTGAAGGCGAAGCGCAACATGACCTGAAGAAAGGGCGGGCCGAAAGAGGCGAGTCTTCCGGCCCGTCTGCCTAGCGCAAGGGTTACTTCGTGGCGCCGCGCCGTGCCTGCGCTTTCAGCTCGCGCTGCTTCCGGTTGCTGCGCACCGCGAAGTAAGAAAGGCCGATGATGACAGCGACGACGACAAGGACCAGATCGATCGACATGTTCCACAAACCTCCGTGGTGTTTCCCTCGGTGGCCTGCGGGTCCTCAACCCTTGGCCATGTCCAGAAGGGCCCGGAACAACTGGAGCATGCCGGGTGCCAGGATGACCACCAGCAGCTCGGGGAAAATGCAAAAGACCAGGGGGAAAACCATCTTCACTGGGGTTTTCCGCGCTGCTTCCTCGGCGCGTTGCCGCCGCCTGGTGCGCAGCGAGAGGGCGTGGGTTCGGAGCGCCTGGCCGATGCTGGTGCCGAAACGGTCGCTCTGGATGAGGACGGCGACCAGCGCGCGGACTTCGTCCACTCCCGTGCGAATCGCGAGATTGCGCAAGGCCTCGAGGCGGCTGATGCCGGCGCGCATCTCGCTGTTGACCATGCGCAGCTCCTCGGACAGAGCCACCGAGTTCAAGCGGACCTCCTTGCCGACGTTGAGGATGGCCGCGTTCAGCCCCAGGCCTGCCTCGACGCAGATCACCATGAGATCCAGGGCGTCCGGGAGTGCCAGCGTGATCTCTTGGCGCCGCTGCCCCTGCTTCCAGCGCAGGAACATCATCGGCGCCATGAAGCCGATGACGATGCCGAGGAAGGTGAGCATGAGGATCTCGCTCTGCGGCCGCCCGAGGGACGTCGTCACCATGAAGGAGGCGATACCGACGGCCGCGGTGCACAGCACCCGGAAGCCGACGTAGATCCCCGGCGCGTCCAGGGAGCGGTAGCCGGCCTGGGCGAGCTCCCAGCGCAAGGTCTCGCTGGTCACCTGCATGGGCAGGAGCCAGCCGAAGACGCCGATCAGACGCCCGAGAAACGGCGCCCGCTGCTGCAGGATCTCGTCAGGGATGATCTTGCGGCGGTCGCTGGTGGTGCGCACCTCACTGAGACGATGGGAGAGCTGCCGCTTGTTGCCGCGCATGAGCACGATCCCACCCACGCCGGTGAGCAACGCGAGCGCCACGAGTGCGGAGACAATGATCAGCATCGCGTCCTCCTAGACCTTGATCGCAACGATGCGGCGGATGAGCAGGTAGCCCACGATTTGCAAGGTCAGCGCTCCGGCGATGAGGTACTTCCCGGCGGGATCCTGCAGCAAAGTTCTCATGTATTCCGGTGCCATCACCGAGACGAGGCCGGCCATGGCCAGGGGCAGGATGCTGAGCACCATCCCGGAGAAGCGCTGCGAAGCGGTGAGGGCGCGCACCTCGCCGAGGATGCGGAAGCGCTCGCGGATGATGTGCGCCGTCCCCTCCAGGATCTCCGTGAGGTTGCCACCCGTCTCGCGCTGCAGGATGACGGCGGTGACGAACATGCGGAGCTCGGCGCTGTCCACCCGCGCGGCGAGATTGCGCAGGGCTTCCTTCATGTCGAGGCCCAGCCGATTCTCCTCGAAGACGATGGTGAACTCCTTCGACACCGGCTTCGGGCACTCCTCGGCGACCACCTGGATGGCGCCGCTGAAGGCGAGGCCGGCGCGGAGCGCCCCGGTGAGGATGTCCAGCGCGTCGGGGAACTGCTTCTCGAACTGGGACAGCCGGCGGCGCTTCTTGTGCACCACCACCATGACCGGGATGCTGCCGCAGAAGAGGGCGGCCGGGACGCTCGACCACCACCAGTGCGAGATCTGCAGCGCCACGAGACCGCCACCGAGGGCACAGCCCAGCATGATCATGAGGAACTGGCTGAGGCGGATGGTCAGGTCGCTTTGCGCCAGGAGGAGGTCGAGCCTCCGGGCCCAGGAGAGGTGCTCGAGCAGCGCGTTCAGCAGCGGCACCGAGCTCAGCTTCATGTCCCGCATGATGGCCGGCGCCACGTCCGAGTCCATCACCGTGTCGCCCGAGACCTCTTGCAGGCGCTGGCGGGCCGTGCGCACGCCCAGGGAGCGCACCAAGAGGGCGATCCCGGCCATGGCGCAGGCCACGGCGAGGGAAATGCCGATGCTGAGGACGAGCAGGTTGGTGTTCATGCGCTCTAGATCACCCGGCCTTCACGGAAGAGGTCGGCCGAGAGCGCGACGCCGCTCACCGCGAGGCGATCGGCGAACTTGGGACGGATGCCCGTGGCGACGTACTGGCCCATGACCTTGCCGTCTTCGGCGATGCCGCTCTTGCGGAAGACGAAGATGTCCTGCATGGCCACGACCTCGCGCTCCATGCCGACGATCTCGCTGATGCCCACCACACGCCGGGTGCCGTCGGCCATGCGCGTCACGTTCACCACGACGTCGAGGGCGGCGCTGATCTGCTCGCGCATGGCCTGCGCCGGCAGGTTGACGCCGGTGAGGAGCATCAGGGTCTCCAAGCGGTGCAGGGCCTCGCGGGCGCTGTTGGCGTGCACCGTGGTCAGCGAACCGTCGTGGCCCGTGTTCATGGCCTGGAGCATGTCCAGAACCTCGGCGCCGCGCACCTCGCCCACGATGATGCGGTCGGGGCGCATACGCAGGGAGTTGCGCACCAGGTCGCGCTGGGTGATCTGGCCCTTGCCCTCGATGTTCGCCGGCCGGGTCTCGAGGCGCACCACGTGGGGTTGCAGGAGCTGCAGCTCGGCGGCGTCCTCGATGGTGACGATGCGCTCGTCCGGCGGGATGTAGGCGGAAAGCGCGTTGAGCAACGTCGTCTTCCCCGAACCCGTGCCGCCGACGATGAGCATGTTCAAGCGCGCCCGGATGGCGCCCTGGAGCACCTCCGCCATGCCGTTGGTGATGGAGCCGATGGCCACCAAGCTGTCCATGTGCAGCGTCCGCGTCCCGAAGCGACGGATGGAGAGGATGGGCCCGTCCAGCGCCAGGGGCGGAATGATGGCGTTGACGCGGGAGCCATCGGGGAGGCGCGCGTCCACCATGGGGGAGGACTCGTCGATGCGCCGGCCGACCCGGGAGACGATGCGGTCGATGATCTTCATCAGGTGGTCGTTGTCGTCGAAGCGAGCGTCGGTCGACTCGAGCTTGCCGAAGCGCTCGACGAACACGGCCTTGTGCGTGTTCACCAGGATGTCCGCCACATCCGGGTCATGGAGGAACGGCTCGATGGGACCGAGGCCGAAGGTCTCGTTGAGGATCTCCTGCTCCAGCCCGTTACGCTGGCTCTCGCTCAAGGGGATGTTTTCCTCGGCGATGAGAGAGGAGATGATGGCGCGCACCTGCACCCGCAGCTGGTCCTGGCTCACCGTCTCGAGAGAGGCCAGGTTGATCCGCTCGATCATGGTGCGGTGCACCTGCGCCTTGAGCGACTGGTGGCGCCGCGCCAGGGCGTGGCCCATGCCCGGAGTGGACGGGGCGGCGGGCGCGGCCGGCACCGGACGCTTGGCAGCGGCGGTCTCCGCGACCACGGGCGCCGGGGTGGAAGCCGCCGGGCGCGGCGGGGCGGTCCGTCGGAAGCTATCGCGCAGCGACATGTTGCTCCTCCATGAGCCGACTCAGTGCGTGGGCGCCGGGGCGGGCACGGCGTCCGTCTCCTTGCTGGTCTCGACCCCCGATGACAGCTTCTCCGCATACTCCTCGAAGCTCTTGGCGAGCTTGCTGCGCGGCGCCCCGATCATGAGCGGCACGCCGGCGTCGATGGAATGATTCGCCACCTGGTAATCGTTGGGGACCAACCAGGAGACCTGCAGGCCCACGGCACCTTCGAGATCGCGGATGCGCAAGCCGCTTTTCTTGTTGTTGTACCGGTTCACCACCATTTCGAACTTGTGCTCGTTCATCTCGAGCCGGCGGAAGAGCTCGAAGTAGCGCTTGGCGTTGCGGATCGCCGGCAGGCTCAGGGTGGCCACGAGGAGCACCCGGTCCGAGAGGTCGAGCACCTCGAGCGAGCGCTCGTCGAGGTGGCGATCGGCATCGACGATCACGAAGTCGAACATCGTGCCCAGCATGCCGAAGACCTCGACCATCTGGTTGCGATCCACCTTCTGGCCGTCCTCGGCGGTGCCGGTGGCGTTGAGCAGCATGACGCCGGAGTTGTGAGCCGAAAGCAGCGAGCGCACCTCGCGCTCGTCCATGCCGGTGCTGCCGTGCAGATCGGCGATGCTGTAGCGGGGCTTGAGATCCATCATCAGGCTGAGATCGCCCATCTGGAAGTTGAGGTCCACGAGGGCCACCCGGGTGCCGGGGCGCTGCGCCAGCGCGACGGCCAGGTTGGTGGCGACGATGCTCGCCCCCGAGCCGCCCTTGGTGGAGAAGAGCGACACCGTGCAGCTGCGGCGGCGGCCGGAGGGCACGATCTGTCCCATGAGCTTGCGCAGGTGCTCGATCGCCTTGTCCAGGTCCGCCGCCTGGACCGGGCGGTTGACGAACTCCTGGGCCCCGGCCCGCATGCTGTTGAGGATCAGGTCGGAGGAGACGTGGTCGGCGCTCAAGATGATGCCGCACTCCGGCAGCTCGCCCCGGATGCGCTGCACCGCCTCGAAGGCCTTCTCCGCTTCCGCCGGGACCTCGAGGAGGACCAGGTCGGGGAGGAGGCCACGCACCTGGCGCAGCCCCGCCTTGAGGTCCGCCGCCTCGCCGACGAGCCGGACGCCCTTGTCCGCGAAGTGTTCCTTGATCATGGCCGCAGTCTTCTCGTCGCGGTCGATCAGGACCAGCTTGAGAGGACGCTTCTGGCTGTCCAAGCTCATCCCGGCTCCTTCATTCGATGAGACCGATTCCTTTGACCATCGACGAACCGTTGCCGCCACCCGGGCAAGGGAGCCCTTGGGTGGTGATCTTCATGAAGCGGCCGACGACGTCACCCTGACCGTTCTGCCCTTCGATGAAAAAGGCGCCCACGCGCGTGACGTGGACCCAGCTTCCCCCCGAGGTCGGGGGCCGGGTGGGATCGAAGAAGGGCACGAGCACGATGCGCGGGCTGGTCCCGTAGGCGGAGTTCACCACCGTGCCCGAACTCGCATTCCAGCGCGCCCCAGGATCCTGGGCGAGGAGCGCGGTGACCCCCTGGCGCGTCGGGCCCGACTTGTTCCCCGTCTCGGTCTGCAGCCGGTCGCCCGGTCCGACCAGGTACGGCTCGCACTCGGAGATCCAGGTCCGGTACCACTCGCCACCGGAGAGCGGTTTCTCACCGGGGTAGTCCAGGGGCGGGTAGCACACGGGGAAGAACACCCCCCGCTCGATCGCCTGCTGCGGGTTCCCCACCTTGAGCACGATGGACAAGCCGATGTCGCCGGGGGCCTTGTATCCGGTCACGTCGGGGTCGTAGGCCTCGCCAGCGTCATACTTGTTGTTGGCGTTCACGTCGTTCCAGCGATCCGGGATGGACCAGGGCTTCAGGCACGGGGTTTCGCACACGTCGTAGCACCAGGCCTCGGCCACGGCGGTGACGTCGGCGGTGTTGGAATTGAAGGGATCGACGATCCGGCGGAAGTAGGTGCGCAGCGGGTCCCCGGTGGCCGCGGTCCTGTGGGTCGTCACACGGATGTGGTCGGCCTCGGGGAAGGACACATCGTCCGGCGTGATCACGACGTCACGCATCGAGTCCTGCACCGCCCGATTGAAGCCGGCGAAGGCGATGGCCCGATCGGTGGCCTCGGCCTCGTCCGCCGCCAGGAGCCCCGAGGCTCCGGCCAGCGCCGCGGCGTCGGCGGCCTTCTGCAGCTGGCCCTTCGTCGTCATCAGCACCGCCCCATCGATGGCGATGATGGCGAAGGAAATGAGCGCGGCGATCGCCACGGTCACCATCAGGAGGGCGCTACCGCGGTTCTGGCGGGAGCGGAGTCGACGCGAACGCATGCTGCGATCCTTTCAGTCCTTCGTCCGCAGATCCGGCATGGCCGAGCCGGCCGGGTAGGCGCGGGTGATCTTGGGCGACACGACGAGCAGGAGCTCGGTCTGCTGCTTGCCCGAGCTGTAATCGGTGAAGAACCAGCCCAGCAGCGGCAGGTGCCCGAGCAGGGGAATCTTGCTCACGACCTTCGTTTCCTCTTCCATGATCAAGCCGCCGATGACGAGGACTTCGCCATCCTTGAGCTCGACCGTGGTCTCGGCCTTGCGCGTGCGCAGGGCCGGCACCCGGAAGCCGGAGAGCTGGATGCCGTTGCCGAAGTCGAGGCTGCTGACCTCGGGCGAGACCTTGAGGTTGATGACCGCGGAGTCCACGATCGTGGGCAGGAAGCCGACCTTGACCCCGAACTCCTTCCACTCGATGGTCACGGTGGAACCGCCGGTGCTGCCGGCGCTGGCAATGGGCACCGGGATCTCGCCACCGGAGAGGAAGCTCGCGTTCTGACCGCTGGAGGCGCAGACGTTGGGCTCGGCCAGCAGCTTGAGCACGCCGTTGGCCATCAGGGCCTTCATCATCACTTGCAGCTCGTCATCGCCGCGGAGGTAACGGAAGGCCATGCTGACACCCTCGACCGCGCTGCTCACGCCCTCGAGGCCGGTGCCGAAGATGGAGAGCGGGATGCTCGGCGTGTCCACCTGGCCGCCGTAGCTGCCCAACACACCCTTGTCGCCGTTGGGATCGTTCGTGCCCTTGGCGCCGTAGCCGAGGAGGTCCACACCGAACTCGGCGGCCTTGGTGCGGTTGATCTCTGCGACCTTCACCCTGAGCTCGATCTGCTGATCGCTGAACGGGCCCTGGACGATGACGTCGAACACTTGTGAGCGGTTGAACTCGTCCCACACGACCAGCGTGGTGAGCCCGATGTCCTTGCCGTTCAGCAGCACTTCTTTGGGGCCGGCAACGATCACGTCGGCCACCTTGGTGTCGGCGATGGAGACGGTCTTGACGTTCTGCGGGAGCTGCCGTGTCACGGACTGGCCCACGGTCACCCGGATCTTGGGATGGGCGCCGAGGGCGGCCCCAGGGGCCAGGGCCAGCACGAGCGCCACGAGAACGAAGAAAATGGGGCGTCGCATTGCAGACTCCATTCCGCAGAGCTTGACCATTTAGAGTTCCGACCAGAGGCCCGGGGCCTGATGGCCCCGGGGACTCACTGCTTTTCTTCCTCGGGTTCGCCGGTTTCCCCTCAGGGATTGGGCTTCTCGCCCGTCGGCGAGTTCTGCTTGCTGATGTTCCCGCCGCGGATGACAGTGAACGACGGGTCCGGCTTCGGCGCCGGCGCCGCAGGCGGCGGCACGACGGTGGGCTTCACCTCGGGCTTCCTGACCGTCTCCGCCGGACGCTGCCGCGTCACCTGCTTCTCCGCCGCCATGCCGAGGACCGTACGCGTGTTCATCGCCTCGATCTTGACGACCTCCGTATCCACCGGGTTGCGCAGCACCAGGTGGATCTCTCCCTGCGCCAGACCCAGGGCCACGGACTCGGCGCCGGTCGGATCGACGAGGAGGGTGACGGTCTGGGTGGTGATGTGGCGCTTGCCCTTCTCATCGGTGGTGACACCGGCGGCGAGCACCTCGGCGTTCTGGAGCACGGTCTTGGTGACGGCGACGTTGGCGCCGCCGGCGTTCTCCACCGTGACCAGGATGTCCACGCGGTCCCCGGGCAGGACGAAGCCGCTCACACCGGTGACCTGGTCCACCTCGACGCTGATGGCACGCATCGACGGCCGCACCAGCACCGAGAGCCCGCCACCCACGGAGGAGAGCTTCGAAGCCAGGACCGGCTCACCAGTGACGAGGAACACCTTCGAGGTCTGGCCGAGGACGCTGTCCAGGGAGGCATAGGCGCCGCGCGGCAACGCATCCTTGGGGAATTGCGCCAAGTTCAGATGCTCTTGCTCGAGCTTGGTGCCAAACGTCAGGTCCTTGGAGGCCACGACGACCGGCACGGTCTCGACCGCGCGCTGCCGGTCCGGCATTTTTTCCAGGTACTGGTACGCAGCCCACCCGGCTCCTGCGGCAAGCAGGATCGAGACGGTGAGCAGGACGATTCCCTTCGAATCCATGGTTCCTTCTCCTCAGAACGATTCGTGCCGCATGGTGGCAGTCGCACGCAGCGGGATCGTCCCGCTGAAGGTGTTCAGGATCGTCCCTGTGACGACCTGGAAGTTGGCCTCCACCGTGACCGTGACACGACGGTCCGGATCGGTGGCGTCCGGACCGCTGACCGTGATGAGGGTCGGGTTGATCCTCCCGGCATCGCACACTTCTTGAACCCGGGCGGTCACGCGCCCCACATCGGGAGCTGTGACGACCGCGAGCCGCGCACCCTCGCGGGCCGCGCTCGTCATGAGGTTCATCTGCATCCACGCCCGTCCGAATTCGGTGATTCCGAACACCAGGACGAACAGCAGAGGCAGGACGAGAGCGAACTCGACTACAGACTGGCCACGCGAGTTACGTGCCAGAGAAACCAACTTGCGCTTTCCGTGCACCAGTACACCACGATCGTCAGAAGTGAACCGATGGCGATGCCGACACCGTAAGGAATGGTCGCGGGCACCGTGGATTGCGGCACCGCGGCATGCGCCTTTGCGAATCGATGCATTCCAGGAAGGCCGATCATCGCCATCGAGAGCACCTCGGCGAGTACCCCGCCTGGGCGCAGCTGCGAGGCGATGGCCAGCACGCCGCCGACGAGCGCGGTGAGCAACATGGCGACCAAGGTGAGCGGCGGCCCGAGGATGGCCCCGACGGCCGCCGCCAACTTGATGTCACCCATGCCCAAGCCGCGGCCCGTGTGCAGCAGCAAGAGCAGCCCCGGGCCGGCGATGAGCCCACACAGCGACAGGGCCAGACCCTCCCAGCCCTGGAAGTAGGTCCGCAACAGCAGGCCCACCGCCATGGCTGGGAAGGTGAGAACATTGGGGATGCGCCGCCAGCGGAGGTCGGTAATCATGGCAATCCCGACGGCAGCTGCAGTCAGGGCTGAGGCGCACAATGCGAGAGTCGGTTGGTCCAAGACAGCTCCTTCTGTCGGCAGCGCACCCCCAGGTCGTGGCAGTCTAGATCACGTCAACGCGGCCTGAACGTTCTGGTAGACAGCGTCCACCAGGGGCCCGATGTTCCGGATCGTGACGATCGCCACGATGGAGATGAACGCAGCCAGGAGGGCGTATTCCACCATGTCCTGGCCCTTGTCTTCGTGAATCAGCCGAGTCAGAAACCGCATTGGGATCCTCCGCAGTGACATTAGTCGTTGTTACGATGGGCGCACCGCTTCCGGCGCGCGCCTGGAGGCAGGCACACGGCATGCCAGGTTTTCCATACCCCATTGCATCCCGCCGCATCTCCGCCGGCCGGACCATGGCCGCGACGCGCTCCGCCTATCCCGTCGTTACGCCGGATCCTCGAGTGCAATCACGTCGCCGACCACGGTACCGCTCCGGCGCAGCACCCCAGCGGCGAGCTCGAGCGCTCCTTCGGCGAGCAGCACCGGTCGCGACAATCGGTTCGGTTGCAGCTCATGGTGCAACGCCAGAACGCGACCGTCCCTGCCGAGGAAGGCGACGTCGATGGGGAACTGCATTCCGAACATGTGGATCCATTGGCAGGGCACGAGGTACATGCCCTCGTCAGGATCCAGAGACTTCCGCCCGAGCAAGCCACGGCGCTTGGCGGACCCTGTCGCCCACAGGACCCGTTCGGCGACCACCGTGCCTCGGGTGACGTTGATGCTCCGCACGATGTCCTGCACGGCGGTCTCGGCAACTGCGTCGTTTTCCCAACCCAGGTGCGGCAAATGGCGTAGATTCCCCAACCGCCACGAGGACAGCACGGACAAACCTCCAGGGTGAGCTGCCGCAGGAAGCAGCAAGCGACGCGCCGCGCTCTTGGCCTCTGGAATCCATACGCTCCGAGGACCTGATTCCTCACTCTTCTGTCGGCTATAATGTTCGGGCTCCGATGCCGACCCTCCGCACTTCCCAGTCTGGAAGGGAAGCCGTCCGTCAGGCTCGAGAATCCTCCGATGCTCGAGAGGCTTCCCGTGGAGGTCATGGACTGCCGCGCTGGAGGAGCATCTCGAAGTCTTCCCCTACTGACAGAGCTGACAACACGACAGATGTTCGAGGACTGGAAAGGCAGAGCATGGAGGAGTCGCACGACGAGATCACCCAGAGGATCCGGGCGTTCGTCCTGACCAAGCTCGAACCGCGTGGGATCACGCAGGTCGACGACCGGGACTCCCTGGTGGCTTCTGGAGTCGTGGATTCGCTCGGTGTCTTCCAGCTCGTCGCCTTCCTCGAAGATGCCTTCGACATCCGCGTCCGGGACGAGGAGATCGCCCTGGAACACTTCGAGAGCGTCCAGAACACCGCACGTTTCGTGGCGACGAAGAAGGGGCTCGGTGAGAGGAAAGCGTGAGCACCGATTGGTGGCAGCACCTGGAAGCCCTGGGTCGGGATCTCGGCGCCAGGACAGCTGTCCGGACGCAGGTCGACCTCTCCTTCCTCGACCTCTACGAGACAGCCTCCACCCTGGCACAGGATCTGGAGCGCGCGGGCATCCGTCCAGGCCAAGTGGTCGGAGTCACGCTGCCGAACGGACCCGCTTTCGTTGCCGCCGTACTGGCTCTTTTCCAGATGCCGACGACGGCGGCGCTCGTGTCACCGCGCTATTCGGAAAGCGAGCTCGGCACCATCGCAAGGGAAGCAGGGGTCGCGGCCTTCCTGACGGGGTCAGCTTACGCAGGTCGCGTGGCGACGATGCTCGGTGGCTGGAAGGAGCATCCCCTGCGCGGCGACGTCTTCGGACAGGGTCTCGTGCTCGTCGTCTCGAAGACGAGGTCCGGACAGCCAGCGCCACCGGAGTGCCAAAACGCCGCCGTCCTCAAGCTCACTTCCGGTTCTACCGGCGCGCTCAAGGGGATCGCCCTCGGGCCGGAACAGGTCCTCGCCGAGGCTCGGAACATCACCGACACCCTCGGTCTGGGTCCAGACGATCGCATCCTCGCCGATGTTCCCCTCTTCCACTCTTATGGTTTCGACCTTGGTGTGCTGCCGCTCCTTTTCTCCGGGGCGCGACTCGTCCTCCAGGACTTCTTCGTTCCCCGACGCATCGCCGACGATCTCGGCCGGGAAGAAGCGACGGTGTTCCTCGGTGTTCCCAACATGTACCGACGCTGGCTGGAGGCGGCGCCGCCGGGGGCGGTTTCGCTTCCCCGCCTGCGGTATCTGCTTTCCTGCACCGCACCTCTCGACGCGGCCACCATCCTCTCCTTCCACGCACGGTTCCAGCTGCCCATCTGCCAGCACTACGGTTCGTCCGAGACCGGCGGCGTCACCAACCATGTTCCAGACCAGGTGCTGGAGCGCCCCGATTCCATCGGCTTGCCCCTCCGGAACGTCCAGATCCGACTCGTCGACTCCCGAGGTCACGAGGTCACCCCCGGTCAGGAAGGGGAGATCATGGTGGTGAGCCCTGCCGCCGCCAGTGGTTACGTCTTCGGGGCGCCCGCAGAACGGCAGGTTTTCCGCGCCGGTGGTTTCCTCACCGGGGACCTGGCGGTGCAAGAGGCGGCCGGGTTCCTGACCCTGCACGGGCGCAAGGATCACGTCATCAATGTGGGGGGACTCAAGGTGTCGCCCGAGGAGGTGCGCCGAGTCCTCGAGAGTCATCCTTCCGTACGCGAGGCCGGGGTGATCGGCACCAAGGACAGGGCGGGCGAGGAGGCCGTGGCCGCGATGGTTGCCCTCCGGTCGCCGGCCTCGGAGAAGGAGCTGATCGCTTTCTGCTATCGGGAATTGGCGGATTACAAGGTGCCGCGCCGGATTCACATCGGCGACGTACTCCCGCGCGGGCCGACGGGCAAGGTGCGCCTACGTGCCGAGGACCTGCCACTTTGACAGCCGGTCGACAGTGATCCTGCTCGTGCCTTCACGTGTCTCATCCGTCCTTCCGGCCGCGGAGGAAGCACTCCCCGATCTCCGGACTGCTGAAGGACACATCTCCAAGGCCGAGTGTGTCAGGCTGCTTGGTGAGGAGGCTCCATGAGAACGGTCGAGCATTCTGGGCGAGGCTCGCGGGCAGTTTGCCGCGCCACCTTGTTCGCGGCGCTCGGCTTTTGCCTCATCCTCGGGTTTCCGCGCTTGTCCAGGCCGGCGTGGCTCGACGTCAACACTCCAGGCGACCCGACCGGTCAGTGGTGCGGGAGGGTGGTGATCCAGGGCGACACCGTCGAAGCCGTTCTGGATCTCGGCAGAGTCGGATCACGCTGGGTCGGCGAGTGTGACGTTCCAGATTTCGGTGCCGAGAACTACCCGGTCCAGGTGGAGGTCACCGGTTCGACCGTCGCTCTCCACTTCTCGGGTGTCGACGCCGATTACCAAGGCAAGCTCACCGCCGACGGACAGCACCTCGATGGCGTGTTGCATTTTCCCGACAGCAGCGCTTCTCCCGATGACCACACTTCCGCCGGCGACACCGCTTCTCCCGACGACAACATCTCTCGCGACCACGATACGGAGAGCAGCAGGCACGCTGGAGACCAGAGCGTTCGCTTCACCCGAGTCGGCGAGGTGAAGTTCTCGGCCGGATTCCTCCAGCTCGAGACCGCGACGGACCAGGCGACCCGCGTCCGCACGCTCTCGGACGACGGCAGCGAGCTCCGCGCTCGGTTCAATGCCGCTCGCAACGAACTGCGTCTGGTCTTGCTCCTCGCCCCCACTTGACCGGGTTGTCAGGCAGGCGCCCGTGTGGTGCAAGAGGCCGTGTTGCACGAGATCGAAGCCGGCGATCTACGTGTCTTCGTCGTCTGGGAGCCGATTCTTCGCCTCGATGACGAGGGGGCGGCGAGAAAGGCTACGGCCCTCTTTCCAGACTCCCGGGTGGAACACTTCTGGGCGCCGAATCAGTCGGTGGGTGAGCTCTTCCAGCAGCCGCTCGCTCTCGATTCCGAACCAGCCTGGGATGTCTACCTCGTCTACGATCGCGGGGTCCGTTGGGATGGCCCGCATCCTCCTGTCCCCACCTATTTCATGCACCGGCTCCGCGGCCGGTTGCCGGACTCCCAGATCCTCGATGGAGAGAAGATGGCGGAGCAGATTCGTCGGTTCCTACGCTGAAATGGTGCATCCGTGCCGGTCAGGACGAAGGCGCGGTGTCGGGCTCAGGTGAAAGCGCGGTGCGTCTCCACGCTCTCGTCGCGCTTCGGCTCCGGGACCACGGGTCGGACCACTACACGCGAGAGGTAACGGGCCCGAGCCACGTCGATGAGGCGGCCGACGAGCTGCTGGAAGTTGTAACCGGCCGCCCTGCCCGCCCTAGCGAACGAACCGCTCTCTCCCAAGAGTCCGAGGCTGCGGACTTCCAACACGGAGGGCTCTCCGGAGGGTCCCAGACGGATGTCGACCCTCGCATAATCACGGCAACCACAGGCGGCGAAGGCGGCCAGGGCGCGGTCGCGAATCCGTGCGGCGCGACGGGCGTCGAGCTTCGCGGGGCAGATGCGCCGCCCCTTGCCCTCCTCGACCTCCACCAGCGGGAGGCACTCGACGGGGTCGTTGCCGAGCAGTGCAACGTGGATCTGTCGGCCGGCGATGTGTTCCTCCACCAAGGCTTCCTGTCCATAGCGCCGGACCATGAAACGCACCGCATCCTTGAGTTGCTGGCGGTCGGTGACCACTCGCGAACGGTAGCTCGGCTCGTGGCGCGGTCGGACGAGCAAGGGATACCGCAGGCGGTGGGTGACGTCCTTGGGGCTCATCATGAGGTGGAAGGGCGCCGTGGGGATGCCGGCCTGTTGCAGCAGCACCTTGGTGACCGCCTTGTCCAGGGAGCGGGCGAGCCCGAGAGGCGTGGGGCCGGTGTACGCGACCCCGGACATCTCGAGCATCGCCGGCACGTGCGTCGGTCGTCCGCTTCCCTGGATGCCATGGGCGAGATTCAAGACGATCCCGCCGGGCTCGCCGGTCCTCGGGTTCGGCGGCATGAATTGGCTCAGCTCCTTCAGGAGGGAGGTGTCGCCTTCCAGGACCCGCACCGTGTGTCCGCTCGCACGGAGAGCATCGACGACGCTCTGCACCGAGCGCCGCGCGTCCTTCTGCGGGCTGGGTCGACCCAGGCGGCCGATGACTCCGGTGTGCAGGCGATTCCGCACCACCGCGACCCGGTAGGCGCCGGCGTTGGAGAGCAGCTTGGGTAGAGCGATCCCGGCGACCTTCGTATCCCAGTCCTGGAAGAGGCGGAGGTCGAGGAACTCCGCGATCATCACGATGGCGACGATCTGCGTCAGCGCGAGCTCTGGAAACTGGAGCATGATTCCACGCAGTGCGGGTATCTGGCAGAGTATGGCGATCAGGAAAGCGAGCACGATGGTGGTGAGCGCGCGCCACGACGCAATGATCATGTTGTCTTGATCGAGAGTCCGGGCGATCCCTTCGGCGAGCATCCCGAGCACGATGACGGGGAAGTAGGCGACGCCCCAGAGGAGGTCCGAACGCATCCACGGACCGGCCAGCACACCACCCACCATGGTCATGGCCACGATGCACAGGATCACCGAGACGCGGGCGTAGTAGGGCAGCCGGATCCGCCGCAGCCAGGGCCGCACCAAGACGATGGTGGCGACCACGACCGTGATCAGGAAGAGACTCGGGAGGATGCCGCTCTGATGGAAGCCCACGGCGATGAGGATCGAGCGGAAGCCCAGGACCCGGATGCCGAAAGTGAGACGCGCCAGGGCGACGAGCAGGGCGCAAGTGGGGAGGAAGAGGAGATACAGGATATGGTCGCGCTGGTCCGCGGGAACCGCGGTGAGTGAAAAGGTCTGGTTCAGGGCGTTGCCGACCGTCCGGATCGCGTCGGGGACGAAACCGCCGAACCCCGGGATGGCGCCAGGAAGCGCCAGGACCCGGATCACGATGGTGAACAGCGGCAAGAGCGCGACGAGGCCGAGCACCCGGAGCTCGGTCTTCGTCAGATTGCCTTTGGGTCGCAGGACTCTTGCCCACCAGCGGGTGGGGGTGTGGCGCTGCAGCGCATGCCCCAGCTCGACGAGGCGGAGCAAGCGGGAACGAGGCGGCCCGGCGCCGTCACGCGTCGGTGGTGCGCTCGGGGTCACTGAATCGGAGCGACTCATCTTTCAGCCTGCCTACTTCTTGCGAATGCCGGCGACCGCCGATAGCCCTGGAAACAACCCTTCCGATGCGGCAAGGCGGATGCGGGCGCAAACCACCGGGGCGGTGCGCATGCGCGTATGGCGCGGCTGCGGCACCGCGGTGTCGGGCAGCTCGTAGTCCGTGGAGACACCGATGGTCTCCACGACGCCGTTGAAGACGCGGCCCGGATAGGACTTGAGCGTCACCTTCGCCTTGTTGCCGGGGTGGACATGCGCCAGGTCGTCTTCGTCGATCCAGGCCTCGACCCAGACGTCTTTGCCGATCCAGAGGTCGAGGATCGGCTGTCCGACCACCACGGAGGCGCCAGGCTCCGCGATCCGGCGCACCACCCAACCGTCTTGCGGGGCGCGGATCCAGGCGGCCTTGAGGTCGGCCTCGGCGAGGGAGAGCTCGGCGCGAAGCGCTGCCACTTCGGCTTCCATCACGACCAGGTGTTGCTCGCGCACCGCCAGCCCCTCGGACTCGACCTCGGCGAGTTGTTGCGCCGCCGCGGTCGCCTTGTTTTCGGCCCGGGCCGAGTGCCCGAGCGCATCGGCGGTGCGCATCGCGGCCTCGGCGGTGCGCAGCTCCTCCTGAGGGATCACCCCACCCTGCGCCAGGGACTGGCGCAACTCGTACTTGGTTTTGGCATCGTCGGCCTGGCTCTCCGCCGCGTCCACCTGGGCGGCGGCCGCCGCCGATCGGGCCGAGGCTTCGTTCACAAGACTCCCCAGGCGCCGGCGCTCCTGGACGATCGCGAGACGCTCGACGTCCAGCTCACTGACGGCCTTGTCGAGCCGGGACTGGGCGCGTTGCACTGCGGCTTGCAGGTGGTGGTCCTCGAAGCGCGCCATGAGCTGCCCGGCGTGCACGCGCTGCCCCGCATCGACCTCGACGCTGGTCACCACGCCGTCGAGCTGCGCTCCCACATTGGCGATGGTGCCCTTCACGATGGCGTTGCGCGACACCACGTAGGTGATCCGGTAGCGGGCCCAGAGAACGAGAGGCACGAGCACCGAGAGCGCCACGGCGCCGATCACGGCGGGCAGGACGTAACGCCGGGTACGCCGCCATCTGCCGCTGGGCGGCACCAGCTTCGGCACCGCTGCCTCCAGGAGCTTGATCTTCGATCGGCGGGCGCTGCTGCTCAATGCTCACCTCCGGGCGACGCGCAAACCATGACTGCCGCCGGCAGCAGCAGTCGCCAACCGCTGCGGTCGTCGCTTGCCGCGGCCCCGGTACCGGTCCTCGGCTTCGCGGCCTCAGGCCGTCCGAAGAACACGCCGAACACTCGGTCGCCGAGCTGCCCCTCCTCCATGAACTGCCGGAAGGAGTGATGGATTCCGGCGACCTCCTCGTAGGTGACGAGGGGCTCGAGGTGGTGAGCGGCCGCCGCCGCCCGCATCGCCGCCACCCAATGGCGCGCTCTCTCGAAGCGCGTCACTCCTTGCTGGCGGTCGAGTTCATCGCTGCGCCGGAAACTTTCATTGGTGCTGTCCTCCGCCCCGACGAAGACGGCGATGGGAACGCGGAGGAACTCCGCCGGGTCGAAGTGCAGGCTCGGCAGCTCCGGGCTCGGACCGATCCCATAGGGATACGGCCTCTGGTCGTCCGGAAACGTGTACCAACCTGCCGCACCAATAGCAGCGCGCGCAATGCGCTCCGGATGCGCCATGGTGTAGCGATGGGCGAACTGGGCCCCACCGGAGAAGCCGAAGAGGTAGATCTTCGCCGCCGCAGCCCCGGTCAGCTCGGTGACCTCGGCGAGGATCGAATCCAGAACGAAGTCAGCTCGCTGGCCCCGTCCGGTCCGACCCAGACGCTGGTAATCGTCATGCTGCTTTTCGGTGAAGCAGGGGGCGACCAGGACGACGCCGTACCGTTCGGCGTAGGCGGAGAACAACGTTGCATGCTCCTCGGCGTTGCGCGAGATCCCGTGGACCGTGACGAAGAGCGGCGCCCCTTGGCCGCCGGAGCTCGGGATGTAGAGGAAGTACTCCTGCCGGGAATCGTCTCGCAGAGCGCGGCGCAACACTCGCTTCGTCTGCAGCGGCGCGCTCGGCTCGAGGCTCGTCGAGGCGGAGGCCGTCGAGCTTCGAGTCGAGGAAGAGCTCGCGGGCAGGGCTGGTGCCATCCATGAGCGCGCCGCCCGCGGGAGGACGAGCGCGGTCATGGCGACGCACAAGAGAAGGAGCGGCAACAGGCGTTGGCGACGCATCGTCGCAGCTTTCATCGTGACACCTCGTCGAAGCACCATCCCGGACTCACTCTTCCTGGAAGCGCCGGTCGACGGCCGACGCAAGGTCCGCGGCGTCTTCCGCCACGCCCATGCTCTCTACGAGGACCCATGGTTGCCGCCCTCGGCGACATGACCGACAGGCTCGTTCTCATTGCCACCAGGCGCCACTGGAACGGTTCTCTCGTCATGCCCACGAAGTGCCACTGGAACGGTCCTCTCGTCCTCAGGGCCGCCCGACGCTAAGGGAACGGTCCTCTCGTCATCATCGCCACCGGGCGAGCTGGGGTGGGTCCTCTCGTGGCCATTGCCACCGTCGCCGATGGCCGCAGGGAGTCCGAAGAGAGCGTCGAAGACTCGGTCGCCAAGCCGGCCCTCCAGCATCAGCTGTTTGAACGAGTGCTGTCCTCCCGCGATCTCCTCGTACGAAACCAGCGATTCCAGGTGATAGGTGTCGGCGGCGACGCGCATGGCTTCCACCCAGCGCCGCGCCCTTTCGAGTCGAGTCTTCCCCTGCTGTCGGTTCACCCGGCCGCTCCGGCGCAGGCCCTCGCTCGTCGTGTCCTGATCGCCGACGAAGACGCTGAGGGGAACGCGCAAGAACTCCTCGGGGTCGAAACGTACGCCGCGGAGCTCACGGCTCCGCCGGATTCCGTAGGGGAACCGGGTGCGCGGATCGGGAAAGGTGTACCAGCCCGCCGCAGCGACGACGGCCCGTGCCACCCGGTGCGGATGGGCCAGGGCGTAACGATGGGCGAACTGGCCACCACCGGAATAGCCGAACAGATAGATCTGCGCCGTGGATGCGCCAGTCAACCATCCGGCTTCTTCGATGATGGCGTCCAAAGTGACGTCGGCTCGCGTGCTGCGACCATCGCGGCCGAGCCGTTGATAGTCACTGTGCCGCTCGGCGACGAAATGGGGGGCGACCATGACCGCCCCGTAGACATCGCAATAACGAGAGAAGAGACGCGCTTGCTCGTATGCGTTATACGAGATACCGTGCACCGCGACGAACAAGGGAGCCGCGGCACCGCTGCTGCTGGGAACATACACGAAGTATTCTTGACTCGGGTCGGTTTGCAACACACGACGGACAATCCGTTCTTTCCGCAACGACCACCTCTTGCGCACCTGGGCCGCACTCATGAGCACTCCTTTCCCTCGACGTCATCGACACCAATCGCAGCGCCCCCGACCCTCGCCACGAACCCCCCCCTAAGCGCGGGCTTCAAGAGAGCCCGCGCAAGCATCGGCTCCTTCTGCAACCGCTTCCTCGGCGGCCGTGAGGATTCGCATCGCGGTCTTCGCCTTCGCCAGCTCCTGACGGGAGAAGGTCGGCAGACCGGTTGCCTTGGAAGACTCATCGATCTGCAACGGCGACGCGGTCAAGACGCCGCTCAGACCGACGACCTTGAGGTTCTTGGCGCGGAGCCAGCTCTCACCGGCAACCGCGCCCATCGCGTCGCAGGCGGCGAAGAGAACCCCGCCCACGACTGCACCGAACACGGGGGAGGCGAGCAGTGCGGCTGTTTCCTGCTGCAGCACGCCGTCGGCCACTTCGAGTACGATGGCGTCCACCCGCGCCTTGATCATCTGGGCGATGAGCGTGACGAAAACGCTCTCGAGTTCCCGGAGCGGCACGAGATAGGTCGACACCAAACCGGCATCGGTGAAGTCGAGAACGGGATGGGCGCCGGCGTCCTTCAAGAGCCAGGTGTCACCACCGGCGCCGGTACCGGTGACCTTGGCGTAACCGACCTTGAGTCCGGCGAGCGTCAGTCCTTTGACCAGAAAGGCTGCAGTCTGTGTCTTGCCCGAGTCCATGGCAGTGCCGACCACGGCCACGGTCGTAGGACAGGGGCCGGCGAGCCGGTCCACGGCGCGGAGTGCGTAGTTGCGTAGGTTCGCTGGCTCGCCGGCCGCGTCGGCTAGGTAACCGATCGGAGTGATCTGAGTGGCTTCTTTGGTCACCCGTGCATGCCACGAGAGCGCTTTGGCAGCGACGCCGCCACTGGCGACGAGCTGACACGGGCCCATGGTCTTCGGGACCACCGCTTCGAACTGGCTGGGCGCATAGCGGTTGCCGTAGGCCACGACGATCTCGTCGCCGACGAAGAGATGCTTCCTGCGTCCGTCCGGCAGCTGCAAGCCCGAGTGGTAGCCGACAGCGTCGACACAGGCGAGGAGGAGGTCGCCGGCTTGCGGCGCGCGAGCGTGACGGACGATACTGCAGAGCGCGCCGCGCGGGACGCGACGCGTGGTGAATGCCCATGCTGCACGCCGGAGACGCGCTACTTCGAGGGTTCCCTGAACCCGATCGCGCCTGGGCGTGGATGTGAGGGTGCTAGGATCGAGCATGGTGCGAAAGGCCTCCTGTTGGATCGCGTCTACTGCGGTCCGTGAACTACGGGGACCCAAGTGCGGACGCCGGAAGGACACGTCGAACACATCTCGGTACGCTCCCGATTCCTTCATCCCAGGTCCGGCGGACCAACAGTGTAGATGAAGCGGCGCTGTATTAGAAGGAAAACGCGACACGATCGCGTGGAAGCAGGCGAAAGCGTTGTGATCTTTAGGGTTTGATGAGCATGTTCTTGTGATTGAGCAAGTTTTGCGTGTTGCGGGAATTCCATGTAAAGGAATCCCCTGTTGACAATATTGGGCGAATTGACCCATTGGAGACAACATGGTGTCAATGCAATAGATAGGTATTATTAACACCGTCTGTCAGGTGTTGACCCGAAGAATCCTCCAGAGTTTCCTCGTCGATAGAGTCCAACAAGTTTCGGCGCAAGGGCATTCACCCCCAGTGCCCCCTCTGATCAGTCGACCCGTTACTGGACAAACTCCATGCGACATTGACACATCTCCTCGGGCGTCGCTCCTCCGAGGGACGAGTGCAAGCAGTCCTCCCGCTCGTTGCGCTCGACGAGCTTGTGATTGTTCCTGAAGCCTTCGCGCCGAAGCATCGACGTCAGCATTGGGGTGCCCCAGCGGCGGTACTCGTGTGCCAGTTCCCGAATGCGGCCGCGATACTCTCCAGCTCGGCATGGCCTACATTCGCTTCACGGTCTGGCCTCCGTGACTCGCGCCAGGGTGCCTTGGAGCCGCGCCGCAGCGGTGATCGCCGCGCTCGTGCGTTGCGTAGCGGCCGCCGCCTGGAGGCCGGCGAGCTCGAAGTCTATGGAGGCGAGAGCAGGGCTGGCGTCGTCCGCGATCCGGTCTCGGATCCAATGGAGCGTCGCGATGTCGCCGAGCATTGCGGCCCGATCGTCCGCTTCGGCGTCGACAAGTAGTTGGCGAATCCAGAGTACGAGGAGGTCGAAATCGATTTCTGCCCGGGGCCGGTGACGCAACTCGAGGTCGAGGGTGGCTCGCGCTGCGTCGATGGCCGTCTGCCGGGTCGCGGCAGCCTCGCGGGCATCGACCGTTTCGCCGAGAGCGACGAGAGCAGCGCTCATCTGGGTTTCGAGCTTCGGGGGCAGAGGATCGGTCCGGAACGCGTCCCATGCCGCGTTCATCGCGCTGAACGTGGCAACCACCGCGTCCCAGTCCTCGGCCTGGGCAGCAGCGAAGATCTCCGCCGCGCCGAGGGAGAGAGTCTCGAGTTCCGGGGGTAGAGATCCCGGCACGGCGTCCGTCGGCACGGCGAGAGCGACGGCCTCGAGGTCGCTGCCCGGGGCGCCGGTGGAAAACTCGCCGTAGCCGGGGGCGAAGATCTTGTCCTCGAAGGACCCGTCCATGTGCAGCTCCTGGACGACGAGGGCGCCTTCGACAGGGCCCCGCGGGCCTTGCACGGTCACACCGGTCGAGGTGGCGGTGACCTCTTCGAACACGAGGCCGCAGATGTTCTCGGGTCGCCACGCGTCGCCGACCCGCGGGTCGGCGGGCATGATCATCGCCGCTGGGCCGTCCTTGCCGGCGAGCCAAGTACCGTCGATATCGGCGATGACGCCGTTCTCGTAATTGAACACGTCTTCACCGAAGTACCACACCGAGCCGTCGTCGGCCTGGGCATACCGATCGAGGGCGACCTCGTGGATGCGACCGTCGAGGAAGGCGACATACTGGGAAAGGAGCGTTTCGATCCGTTTGCCGTTCCAGGCGATGATTTGCGTCTCCGGCAGCAAGGTGGTCTCGACTCGCAGGGCGGCGCCGTCCACCTCGCCGAGGAGGATGACGCGGGAGAGCGTGCCGATGGGGAAGAGTGGGTTCGAGACGCTCTTGGGGTCCGAGAACGCTGGCCTGCCGAGATCGACGCGGGTGTTCATCGGTGCGACCGGCAACAGGTTGCCCTCCGGGTCGCGGCACTGGGAGCTTCGCGCCTCGGTCTCCGTTGCATTGGAGCCGGCGGGAACGCTCGGGCTCTGGTCGCAGCCCGCGGCAAGCGCCACCGCGGCAGCGACAACCGCCATGAGTGTGGAAATTCGCAGGGTCACGGTCACCTCCGTCTGTTCGGACACGCGGGTGGCGTGCCGCTCGTCGGACCAGGAACCCACGAAGCGGAGACTTGTGACAGCGACGGGACGGAGCGCTCGACCGACGGGGACCGGCGGAGGCCGGGCGACTCGTCGGCAGCGGGTGCGACGGGAGCTATCGGTCTGGCGGAGCCAGCCGCAGGAGATAGGGGCCTTCGTCCGGCGTGTCGAGCGGCGCGGTGCCGATGGACGCCACCGGCGGCTCCGACACGATGCGATGGCCGTCCTTGAGGAAAAGGCACCGTTCCTCCACACGGATCTCGATCCGCGGAGCACCGCGGGGAATCCCGATGTCGAAGACGGTGCCGGCTCCAGCGTTCTCGATCACCAACCGATCGACGTGGGCGGTGAAGGTCGCAGCGCCGGCTGGCGCTCGCACCACGACTTCGGCGCCATCGGTCAGCGACACA
>DASRJW010000144.1 GCA_035649275.1 Candidatus Krumholzibacteriia bacterium | reverse complement strand
CCGCTGGTCTGACATTCTAAAGGACCAGAGTAAGGATTGAAATCTCGTCACGGGACAGCGCGAGCCGTGCGGGAGGAAGATGATGCGACAGTCGCAACAGCCTGAGCTCTGGCTTCGCATCGTCGTCGAGCAGCCTGTTCCTGAGGTACTCCTGCGGCTGCAGCGTGGACGGGACGAGCTCGTGGAACCCGTCTCCAGCACGTCGTTGGAAGTGACGTTCGACTTCACAGTACGTGTCGCGTTTCCTCGGGCCGGCGGAGCCCCTCACTTTCTTGGCCCTTTCGCTCAGGGGCCGCCCAGCGCGCGATTCGTCTATCTCAACGCCGGCCGCCGGGCTGGGCAGGTGGACACTCCTTGGGATCGACGCGCGAAGATCCCGCTTGCAGGCATCACGTCGCAGCAAGTGGAGGTCGCACTATCGCAGCCGGACACCCGCCTCGAGGTCCGCATCCCGGGACGGGGCCGCGATGGAGGACCGACTTGTGCCACCGTGCCTCTACGATCCGGAGCCTGGCAGGTGAGTGGTGGGGCACACTAACCGCGATGAACTACGCATGAGGTCCACGTGAAGATCGCCTTCGGATGGAAGGCCCACTCGGGGTGGGCAGCGCTCGTCGCGCTGAGCGGAGGAGGCGACCGCTTCCAGGTGGTCGATCGGCGCCGGGTGGATCTCGTCCAGGAAGGCTGGGCGAAGCAGCCCTATCATGCTGCCGAAGGCCTCGCCCCACGCGATGGCCGGCGGATGGTCGAGCGCGGCCTCCAAGCGGCCCGGACAGGCGCGACGCGAGAGCTACGAGCGGCGGTGAAACGTGCCCAGGCCGGTGGACACGAAATCACGGCCTGCGCTGTGCTCATGGGCGAGCCCATGCCCGACTGGAGCGTCGAGGAGATCCTCGCCGTGCACTTCCGCATGCACAAGGCGGAAGGGGTGCTGTTCCGTGACGCCCTAGTGCGGGCCGTGACCGCATGCGGGTTGAGGACTGTCGAGATTCCCGAGAAACAGCTGCAAGACTACGCCGAACGAGCGCTTGGCGCGCCGTGGAGCACTTTGCTCAAGAAGGTTGTGTCGCTCGGGAAGTCTGTCGGGCCGCCCTGGGGGAAGGATCAGAAGGAAGCTGCCGTCGCGGCCATGATCGCCCTGCAGGGACGCAAAGTGTGAGCTCCCTACCCACGAGAATGCGTTCCAACCCTTTCCCCTAGCGAAACGTCCAAGGAAAGATGAGGGAGGGTTCGATGACAGTGTGGCCATGGGTCGTGTCCCTCGTGATGATCGCCACCTTCGGGGCAACGAATGCCTCCGCTGGGACAGAGCCTGCAGCGACCCCAGAATCATTGTGTAGCGGGGACTGGGTCGGTCAGTTCGCGCTCGGCGATACGACGACGTTCCTCCGCGTGCAATTCACCTACGCGGCGCCCGCGTTGAACGGCAGTGCCGATCTTCCCGCAGACAACGCGTGGGGCGTGGAGCTTTCCGAGGTTCGACTGGCGCCGACGTCGCTCTCTTTCGGCTTCGCCTTCGGCAGCGACACAGCACGCTTCGACGGCCAGGCGGAACGGGATTCCCTGCACGGCGAATTCCGTGCCGGCGGGAAGCAGGGAAGACTCCACCTCATTCATCGCATGGCGTACGACTCCACGGTGGTGCGTCGCCTCGCCGGCAACTACCGGATCGCCGAAGATCGCGTCCTCTCCATGGGGCCGATGGACGAGGCTGGCGGCTGGCTTGCCTTTTTCGACTCGAAGACGCGTCGCGGCGGCATTCTCTATGGGTTGTCGGAGACAGAGTTCTTCACCGGACCGACGTTTCGAATCGATTACCCCATCACGATTCGCGCCGATGTCTCCCTGGATGCTCCTACGCCAGCCGCCCCGGTGGGGGAGAAGGCTCGCGGCAAGGTGCGCGCGCTCACCTGGTGGGAGCGCGGCGAACCGCGTCGCGAGGCCGTGCGCCTCGATGATCACGTGAGTGAGGACGTGACCTTCCAGAACGGGCCGGTGCGACTCGCCGGCACCGTGACGGTACCCAAGGGGGCCGGGCGACATCCCGCCGTCATTCTGATCCACGGCGCTGGGGGTACCATCCCCACCCGAGATTTCGGCTATTGGTCCAGCTACTTCTCCGGCCACGGCTTGGCGGTGCTCGCCTTCGACAAACGCGGTGGCGGCGCCTCGACGGGGAACGCTTGGACGGCAACGTACGAGGACTTGGCGGACGACGTGCTGGCAGGCCTCAGGTACCTCCAAACGAGAAGCGACATCGATCCCGAGCGGATCGGCTTCTATGGCACGAGCAATGGCGGGTATATCGCCCCTCTCGCGGCGGCTCGGTCCGAGGGTCGCGTGGCGTTCATCACGGTACGCTCGGGATCGGCGCGCAAAGTGGGTGACAACATTGCCTACGAGGTCGGCAACGACTTGCGCTCGCAAGGATTCTCGGAGGCCGACGTCGCCAGGGCTGTGGCCATTCGGCAACGGGTGACCGATTTCGTGCTCAGCCATCCCCAAATCACCACGCCCGCATGGGACTCGCTCCGCGCCGAGGTCGATGCAGTGTCCCAGGAGCCCTGGTTTCCCTGGGCCCGCGTGCTCTGGGTGCCGCGGGTTTCACCCACGGACAGTATGGGCGCCGCGTTCCTGAACAAGCTGAGAGCAGAGTGGCAGTACGACCCGATTCCTTATTGGCGCAAGGTGCGTACGCCCGTCTACATCATGCTCGGCGCGCTGGATCGTTCGGTGCCCAGCGCAGAAAGCGCGGTGCTCCTGCGCCGCGCTCTGGCCGACGCCGGGAACCGCGACGCCACCGTCAAGGTGTTCGAGCATGGAAACCATGGCCTCCTCGAGTCGCGCACGGGATACGACCGCGAGGTCCTCGAGTTGACCACCTACGTCCCTGGTTTTCAGGACAGCTTGGTTGGATGGATCAAAGCGCGGGTGGGACTGGCTCGTAGGCGCTGAGAATCCGCTGGCGCGCGCGTCGTGTCCGTGTTCGAGGTTCCGTTCCCATCCCGGCAGTGATCGAGATCGCTCGCTTCGATGGCTCGGAATCAGAGCTCGACGAAGACCTTGGCCAGAGATGGGCCGGCAACGTGCAGGCGGAACTCGTTGAACCAGCCGAAGGGCGTGGTGTGGACGGCGTAGTCGGCGCCGGCCAGGCGCTCCCGCATGGCCCCGAGGAGGGCATCGGCCCGTTCGGGCTCGGCCCGAGTCGCCGCCAGATGGGCGAAGGAGTGGAGCACCACGGTGCGGGTCTCGAACTTGCCCGCCAGCCACTTGATGTTCTTGATGGCCTTGGTGACGAGCTTGTCCTGGCGCTCCGGATCTTCCGCCTCGACGTGGATCAAGGCCACGACGGCAGGTCCGGTTTCGACGCCCGCAGGGGCCTCTGGTGCCTCCGGCAGCGAGCGCTCGAACGGTTTCAGCCAATAGTCGTGCACGTAGAGGAGAAGGAGCTTCACCAGCAGATTCCCTCGTAGCCATCGATGTCCGGCAGGTTCTCCTGGAGTCGCACCAGATCCAGCAGGCGCTGCCCTGGCCGCAGCGTCTCCAAGGCGCGGTGGAACTCGTCGTTGCGGTTCCCCACCACGAGCACCTCGGCATGTTGCAGGACTTCGTCCAGTGTCTTGCACATGAGACGGTCGATGTGCGGGATCTCCTTCTCGATGTACTCCTTGTTGGCACCGAAGAGCCGGGCGAGCGACACGTTCGGGTCGTAGATGCGCACGTCGTAGCCCTTGCCGATCATCGTCTCCACCACTTCCACGATGGGACTCTCGCGCAGATCGTCCGTGCCCCCCTTGAAGGAGAGGCCGAGGAAGCCGAGGCGGCGCGACTTCCAGCGCAGCAGCGTATCGACGGCGCGCTTCACCTGCAGGCTGTTCGAGGCGAGCAGGCTCTCCAGGAGTGGCGCGGACACGTCGAGTTCCCGCGCCCGGAAGGCGAGGGCGCGCACGTCCTTGGGCAGGCAGGAACCGCCGAAGGCGAAGCCCGGCAGCAGATACTTGGTGGAGATGTTCAGCTTTTCGTCCCGGCAGAAGATCTCCATCACCGCGTGGCTGTCGATACCAGTGGCCTTGCAGATGTTCCCGATCTCGTTGGCGAAGGCGATCTTGGTGGCATGGAAGGCGTTGCTCACGTACTTCACCATCTCGGCGACGGGCGTGGCAGTGCGCACGAGCGGCGCCTCCAGGTCATGATAGAGCCCCGCCACGATCTCGAGCGCGTCCGGGTGCTCGCTCCCGATCAAGGTGAGCGGCGGCTGCAGGAAGTCGACGATCGCCGTGCCCTCGCGCATGAACTCGGGGTTGACGACCACGCCGAAGTCCTGCCCCGGCTGCTTCCCGGAGGCGCGGGCCAGGATCCCGGCCACGGTGGCGGCGGTGCCGGGCATCACGGTGCTCCTGATCACGACCACGTGGTAGGCGGACACCGAACGCAGCGCCTCGCCGATCTCTTCGGCCACCTTGTGCACGTGCCCGAGGTCCAGACTGCCGTTCCGCCGGCTCGGTGTGCCGACGCAGACGAGCGAGACCTCCGTGTTCTGCACCGCCTCCAGCGCCGAAGTCGTGGCGCGCAGGCGCCCGGCGGCCTTGCCGGCGGCGAGGAGAGCGTCGACGCCCGATTCGACGATGGGGCTCTGCCCGGCGTTCAGGATGTCGACCTTGACGGGATTCACGTCCACACCGATGACTCGGTGACCGGCGCGGGCGAAGCAGCCGGCGCAGACGCAACCTACGTACCCGAGCCCGAAGACGGCGACTTTCATGTCACCGCCACGGGGGAGCGCAGGAAGCGGCGGTACCAGAGCTCGAAGCTGAGGAGGGCGAAGATGCGCCGCCTGTGATCCCGCCGGCGCTCGCGATGTTCCTGCAGGAGTTTTTCCACCGCCGCCGGGTCGAAGTGCTCGCGGCAGGCCGAGTCGCGGCCGAGGAGGGTGTCGACCACGAAGCCGTCGAGCTCGCTCTGGAACCAGGTGTCCACGGGGGTGGCGAAGCCCTTCTTCGGACGGTGGATGATGCTCTCCGGCAACCAGCGCCGGGCGGCCTGCTTGTGTACGTACTTCGCGGTCAGACCGCGGAGCTTGAGGTTGGGTGGCAGCGTTTCCATGAACTCCACCAGCTCCACGTCCAGGATGGGAACACGCGCCTCGAGGGAGTTGGCCATGGCGAGCTTGTCGCCATAGAAGAGGAGGTCGTCCGGGAGCGAGAGCCGCGTATCGATGTAGAGGAGCTGCGACAACCCGTCCAGGTGCTCCACGTCGCGCTGCCAGCGTCGCAGCGGCTCGACGGGATCGAAGCGTTGCACGACCGCGGCCAGCTCTGGTCGGAGGAGCCGCAAGGCCTCGTCGCGGGGGAAGAGCGCGTGGATGCGGGCGAAGCGCTGCACCGGATCGCGTTCTCCGAGAGAGCGGGCGGCGCGGCGCAGCTTCTCGGCCCGCGGCAGCGCCGCTACCAGGCGTTGCGATACCGGGCTCCCCGCCAGCCAGCCGAGGCTGCCCGCCAGCTTTTCGCCCCGATAGCGGTCGTAGCCCGCCAGCGGTTCATCGGCCCCCTGGCCGGTGAGCACGACCTTGACGCTCTCGCGCGCCAGCTTGGTGAGGAAGAAGAAAGCGAAGGTGCTCTGCGACAGCACCGGCTCTTCGAGATGCCACAGCGACTCGGGGAAGAAGTCCACGTAGTGCTTCGAGCTGATGCGCACATCCCGGTGCTGCGTGCCGAGAAAGCGAGCCGACGCCGCCGCCTCCTCGAGCTCGTTCCAGTCGCCTTCCTCTTCGAAGCCGACGGAGAAGCTGGAAATGGGAGACGGCGACACCTGGCGCATGACCGCGGTCACCAGGGCGGAGTCGACGCCGCCGGAGAGCAGAGAAGCCACGGGAACGTCGCTCACCATCTGGCGCTCGACCGCGAGACGGAAGCGGTGGGCGTACTCCTCGATGGCCTCGGCCTCGGCGATCGCACGGATCTGCGGTGTCGTGCGCCAGTAGCGCTCGAGACGGGCCCCGCCGCCGTCGACGCGCAAGCGATGCCCCGGCGGGATCTTGTGGATGCCCTTGAAGAGCGTCCGCGGCGAGGGGACGAAGCCGAGGGCGAGGAAGATGCCGAGGGCTTCCTGATCGAGCTCGCGCGGCACGCGTTCGTCCTGCAGGATGGCCTTGATCTCGGAGCCGAAGAGGAGGCGCGTGCCGTCGTCGTGGTAGTAGAGCGGCTTCACCCCCAGGTGATCGCGGGCGAGGAGCAAGGAGCGCGAGGTACCGTCCCACACGGCGAAGCCGAAGATGCCGTTCAGGTGGTTGGTGACGTCCGAGCCCCATTCCTCGTGGCCGTGGACGATGGTTTCGGTGTCGGAAACGGTGCGGAAACGGTGACCAGCGCCTTCCAGCTGGCGGCGCAGATCGCGATAGTTGTAAATCTCACCGTTGAGGATGACCCAGCGGCTCTCATCCTCGTTCGGGATGGGCTGGTGGCCGGTGGTGAGGTCGATGATCGACAGCCGACGGAATCCCAGGCCGATGCCGCCTTGCACCAGGAAGCCGTCGTCGTCGGGTCCCCGGTGGCGGAGGCTCTCCGCCATGGCCTCGACGAGCGGGCGCGACACGTCTTCGCCCCGGCGATAGTGGAAAATGCCGCAGATTCCGCACATGGGGTTCTTCGACGTGATGAGCAGGGTTGCGTCCCGCCGGGCGCGACGGGAGCAGGGCACGAACGCGGCTCAGTCTACCACAGGCATCCAGGGGGGTACCGCACCCCATGTGGGGCCAGGGGAAAACCCTGGTTGCGACCCCGGGATGGGGTCCAGTACATTCGGGATGCGAGCGCCCCTGTCGGGAGGATTCGTGGCCACTCCGGACTCGTCAGGTCAGTTCCGCATCGCCATCCACGTCCGCACCTTGAACGCCATCCTGGAACACGGGCTGCCGGCGCTGCAGGTTCTGGAGGCCCTAGGGGCAAGCACCGCCGCGCGGCCAGGAACGCTCGGCATGGTGCGCCGGACGGAGCTCGGCTGGGGCGACTCGTTGCTCGTGACCACGAAGAACTCCACCTACGCCATCAGCCGCGCCAGCAGCGAGTCGTGGTTCGTCTGGGGTGGTTGGTTCGAGCGCCAGGGTCCGGTGCCAGCAGTCCTCGGCATCAACGGCTGCACCTGGGGCGGCAGCGTCATCTACCCGGACATCCTCGCCGCGCCGGGTCTCTTCCTCGAGTTCGCCAACGGCGTGACCACGACGCGCATCCGCTCGGTGCAGATTCTGCCCCGTGCCGGCGCCGCCGACTTTCCTCTCTCCTAACGAGCGCCTTCATCGCGTTCAGGATCGCCTTGTGGTGACGGCGATGCTTTTGGACGCTCTGATGTTAGAATACGGTCTCTATCCAGCCTGCCATCCCGCAGGGATTGGAAGGGGCTGAGCGAGTCCAAAGCTCGCCTGCCTGCCACCGGAGGCTCACCATGAAGGTCACTCTATGGGTCGCGATGGGCGTCCTGGCCTGCGCCACCTCAGCGTTCGCCCGCGGCAGCATCATCCTGACGCTCACCCCGTATTCGGCACCCGGCCTTGCCACCGCCACGGTCCAGGTCGACCTCACGATCACCGATACCGGGGGCGTACCGGACTGCATGTTCATTGACGTTTACCGCCGGGCGGTATACCCGTGCGGCTCCTTAGGGCTCGTCCAGCGCATTCCCCGGCAGCTCGGCACCCGGTCCCTGCAGATCGTCGACACAGTGACACCGAACACGAGCTACCGATACTTCGTCGTCAGCACTCAGAGCATCGGTCCCCCCTGCGATTCTCAAGCCTTTCAGCGCGAGTTCGACCCTTACGGCTATGGCTTCGATATCCAGGCGTACACGACCGTCGGACCCGACCCGACTCCGTTGGTGAAAGGCCGACTGGTGACGACCAACGACGCCACGCCGAACTTCGCGCTGGAGCACTGCAGCGATGATTGCTCAGGCATATGGGCTGGGGTCGGGGGACCCGAGGTCCGGGCGTATGTCGACACGGGCACCGAGTTGCTGCTCTATGGAACCGCGCCTTACTGCTGCAGCACCGGCGGTTGGATGATCCAGGTCACGAACGCCGTGCCGCAGCCTTGTGCACCGGTGGACGTCGAGGCTCGCGATTGGTCGGACCTCAAGATGCTCTACCGAGATGCGACCAGGTGAATCAAGAGAAAGCCTCCTCGGTGCAGAAAGGTGCTCTCGACAAGCTCTTTTTAGCACCTGGAGGCTTTTTGGTCTTCAACTTTGCGAATAGTCCGGGCTAAGAGCGCCGCTTTCGCGGTTGCCTGCCGGTAAGGGCCGCCACCTGGGCGTGGCGGAAACAGCCGAGCAGGTGATCGTTCACCATGCCGGTGGCCTGCATGTGGGCGTAGCAGATGGTGGGGCCGACGAAGCGGAAGCCGCGTTGCACGAGGTCGCGGCTCATGACTTCGGACTCCTCGGTCTTGGCAGGGATTTCCGTCATGCGGCGCCAGCGGTTTCGGATCGGTTTGCCCTCCACGAAGCGCCAGCTGTAGGCGTCGAAAGAGCCGAACTCTTCCTGCACCTTCAAATAGGCCCGAGCATTGGCGATCGCCGCCTCGATCTTCTGCCGGTTGCGAACGATGCCGGCGTCGGCGAGCAAGCGCGCGATCTTGCGCTGGTCGAAGCGCGCCACCTTCTCCGGGACGAAGTCGGCGAAGGCACGCCGGTAGTTGTCGCGCTTGCGCAGGATCGTGAGCCAGCTGAGCCCGGCTTGCGCCCCCTCGAGGACGAGGAACTCGAAGAGAAGGCGGTCGTCGTGGAGCGGCACGCCCCACTCCGTGTCGTGGTAGGTGATGTAGAGCGGATCGCTCCCCGCCCAGTCGCAGCGGCTCGTCTCTCCAGACACGGTGGACTCCTCTCTTCGCTCGTTGCCCCGAGGCGGCTCTCCCGACTATCGTAGGCGAGTTCCGGCCGGAGGTCTGGCCAGTGCTGCACGGCGGGAACCTGGGCCTCGAGGCCGGTCCTCCCGGTCCGAAAGCGAAGGCGCTGCTCCTGCTCGCGTTCTGCGCCGCGCGACTGCCTTATCTGCTCGTCGGTCCGGGCGTGCAGCTGTCGTTGCTTCCCGACGATGCATCGTACTATCTCGAAGCGGCGCGGCGAAGCGTGGAGACCGGGGCTTGGCCCACGCTGGACGGGCGCAACCCGACCCACGGTTTCCATCCTCTCTACATGCTGGTGCAGATCGCGCTGCAGCGCCTCGTGGGCACGGAGCCGTCGATCGTCGTGCCGTGCACGCTGGCGCTGCACCTCGTCCTGAACGCCGTCGCCGTGGCGCTCGTCCTGCGCGCCCTCTGGAGGTCGCCGGCGCCGGGTACGGCGGCGCGCACCTCTTCAGCGTCCGCGGGCGCGCTCTTCACCTTCCTTCTCCTCGCGCTCGATCCGGCCTGGACTGCCCATGGTCTCTCGGGTCTCGATGCCGGCCTCTCCTCGCTTCTCCTCCTGGTCCTGGCCTGTCGCTGGTACGATCCGTTCACCGATCCGGAGGCGGAGCGCAAGGGGACCGCTTGGATGCTCGATGGTGTCCTCGGCGCCGCCGCTGTTCTGGCGCGCACCGATTCGCTCCTGTTCCTGCTCCTGGGATTCCAGCTCCTCGTGCTGCAGCGGATTCGTGCGCCGCGACGGCGCCTTGCCGGGCCCTTCGTCACCGCACTCGTGGCTTTCGCCCTGGTCTTGCCCTGGCTCGTCGTCTGTTACCTGCGTTTCGGCTCCATTGCCCAGGACAGCGGCGTAGCCATCGCTTACCGCATGCGACAGATCTCGGGCCCGCCGGGATCGCTCGCTTGGCTGGAGGCGACGAGCAGGAACCTCGCCTTCTGGATCTACCGGCTCGGCTGGACCTGGGGCTTCATCCCCTTGACCTTTTGGCTCGTGGGGCTCCGATTGCCATGGAATCACTGGCGCCGGGACCGCTGGCGGCGGCCGAGCCAAGTCGCAGTGATCGTGCTCTGTCTCCTCACCTTCGTGGAGAGGCGCAACGACCTGTGGTACATCGGCTCGCTCCCTGGCGCGGGGATCGAAATCGCCCTCGGGGCTTTGGGGCTGCTCGCCGGGCTGCTCGTCCGCCGCGTCGCGCCGGTTGGAGCAGGCCTTTGGAGCTGGTTCGCCGGCGGCTATGTCGTGCTCGTCATCGTCGCCTACGTGTTCGGCCTCGGGGCATTTCAGGTGTGGTACTCGACGGGACCCGCGCTCCTGCTCCTCGCGCTCACGGCTCCACCACTCCTGGCGTACGGGCACCGCCACCCGCGTTTCCTTGCCCTCGTCCTGATGCTCGTCGTCGCGCAGTGCGGCTGGCGCACTTTCCGTTACCTGACGCACGGAGCTTTCGAGGGCATGCGCCACGACCTCTTCGCTGCGGGCACCGAGCTGCGGGAACGGCTGAACCACCTCGACGCGCCGCAGCTGGTCGCAGACCGGACGCCGCGCGCGGCGCTTCGCTTCGGGAGCTTCGACTCCGGGGAGCTGAGCTACCTGCTGCATCCGTTCCCCGTCACCAATTTGGACGGGGTGATGAACCATGCAGCGGCCCAGGCCATGCGGGCGGGAGCGTTCGACACCTACCTGCAGGAAGACGGCATCACCCACATCCTGCAGGAGAGGGAGCGGATCGAATACTTCCAGCGTGTGGCCCCGTTCACCGTCCAAGCGGATCCGACACTCAGTCGCGCCTTGCGGCGCGGCGTGTTCCGGATTCTCGCGCCTGACCCGAGCCGACCGCGAGGCCGACCCCGCCGAGGATCATGGCGCCGGCGAGCAGGAGACGCAGGCCGACCGACTCGCCGAGCAAGACGACCCCGCCGCAGGCAGCGAGCACCGGTACCGTGAGCTGCAGCGTGGCTGCTCGCGTCGCCGTGAGTCCGGCGAGCGCCGCGTACCAGGCGACGTAGCCGACACCGGAGGCGATCGCCCCGGACAGCACGGCGAGAGCCAAACCCCGGGGCGAAGCGTGCAGCGAGCGGAGCCCGAGGAGCACGAGCAGGGCGACGTACGGCAAGGTGAGGCGGAAATTCCTCGCCGTGTCGGCAAGAGGAGCGCTCGAGCCACGTCCGCGCAGCGAGTAGATGCCCCAGGAAATCCCGGCGATGGCCATGAGCGCCGAAGCTCCCGGCGCCGGCGCCCGCAGGCCGGGGAACACCAGCACCACGAGCCCGGCGAGGGCGAGGACGAGCCCTGCCCATTGCAACGGATGCGGCCGCTCCCCGGAGCGGAGCGCGGCGAGGAGCATCGTCGCCTGCACGGAGCCGAAGAGGACGAGGGCGCCCGTCCCGACGCTCAAGCCGAGATAGGCGAAAGAGAAGGCGGCCGCATAGGCGAAGAGCAGGAACGCCGAGATCCATGGCGACCCAGTGCGCCGATTCTGCCGTCGCGTCGAAGCAAGCAACCAGAGAGCGAGAGCTCCCGAAAGCAATCGAACGCCGGTGAAAGCGGCGGGATCGGCCTCGGAGGCTCCGAGCGCCATGCGGCAGAGCACGGAATTGGAGGCGAACGAGACCAGGGCGAAGGCGGTGCAGGCGACGAGGCGCGCACGCACTCGGCCCGGCGCAGGCGTGATCACTGGGCATCCTGGAACGCGGTGACCCCGAGATCGCACCTCGGCGTGCTGCTTCGAGCGTTTGAACCACTGCGCCCGGATGCGAGACTCATGCACCCTCCACAAGATCCAGGCTCAGTGTAGAGGCAGTCGGCGCGCGCGGACAACGGTGCAGTGCCTGGAACCGCGACCTCTGGAATCGCAGGCTGCGATTGGGCGCCGCGGAGCCTTCTGCTATGCTCCCCGCCGGTTCGCGCCATCCCCGGAGGTCGCGCTTGTTCAAGAACCATCCGATCGGGCTCCGAGTGCTCTTCTTCACCGAGATGTGGGAGCGTTTCGGCTACTACCTGATCCTCGGCATCCTGTCGCTCTACATGATCGACAGCGCCAAGGGGGGACTCGGCCTCGATCACACCCAGGCCGCGGAGATCTACGGCACCTTCATCGCCCTCGTCTACCTGACGCCCTTCCTGGGTGGGTTGCTCGCCGACCAGTACCTGGGCTACCGGCGAAGCGTCATCCTGGGCGGCATCCTCATGGGGATCGGCTACCTCGGCATCGCCCTCTTCCCTGGGAGAGGGGGCTTCTGGGCGGCGCTGGGCTTGATCATCCTGGGCAACGGTTTCTTCAAGCCCTGCATCAGCACCATCGTGGGACGGCTCTATCCCGAAGGCAGCCCGCTCAAGGACGCGGGCTACAACATCTTCTACATGGGCATCAACGTCGGAGCCTTCGTCTGCAACTTCGTGGCGGCCATCTTGCGCAACCGCTTCGGCTGGCCCTATGCCTTCGCCGCCGCCGGCATCGGCATGTTCATCGGCGTGATCGTCTTCATCTCCGGGCAGAAGCTCATCGCCGGCGCCAAGGATCGCGGTGACGGCTCGGCGGCGCAGGGCGGCGTCCTGCGCAGCCTCTTTCTGCAGGTGATGCTACCGGCGCTCGTCTTCGGCTTCCTCGGCTACCGCTTCCTGGGTCATGCGTTCGGCTCCCCGCAGACGGCGGCCTTCGTCGCCGCGGCGCTGCCCGTGGTGGTGTACTACGTGCTCTTGTGGGCGCGGGCGCCGGTGCAGGAGAAGGGTCCCATCGGCGCCATGCTGGCGATGTTCGCCGTGGTCGTCGTCTTCTGGATGATCTTCCATCAGAACGGTTCGTCTCTCACCTACTGGGCGGAAGAGAACACGCGTCGCGAGGCGGGGGCGTTGGCGCCGGTGCTGCAAACGCTCTACATGGACCAGGACGCCACCATTTGCGTCGCCAGCGATGCCAGCTGCACTGGCATCGTCGATCCCGATGGCAAGGGCTCCTACTGGCACAACGTGGTGGCCGCCGAGCGGCCGGCGGCGGGACAGAAGGCCACGCTCATCTCGACCGAGCTCTTCCAGTCGATCAATCCGTTCTTCGTCGTCGTGCTGACGCCGGTGGTGGTGAGCTTTTTCTCCCTGCTCCGGCGCCGCAAGCGCGAGCCCTCGACGCCGGCCAAGATCGCCTGGGGAATGCTGATCACCGCCGTCTCCACGCTGCTCATGGTGACCGCCGTGACTTTGAGCCGAGACGGCGAGCACAAGGTCTCCCCCTGGTGGCTCTTCTGGACCTACGGCGTCATCACCGTCGGCGAACTCTTCCTGAGCCCCATGGGCTTGTCGATGGTGTCCAAGCTCTCGCCGACGCGGGTGACGGCGCTCATGATGGGCGGCTGGTTCCTGGCGACGTCGATCGGCAACAAGCTGGCAGGCGTGCTCGCCGGCTTCTGGGAGAAGATTCCGCTGGTGGGCATCTTCTGGATCAACTGCGTCACCGCTCTCGCGGCGGCCGTCGTCATCGCGGTCATGGTGCCGTGGATCAAGCGCGCCATGGCGGCGCACGAGACGCAGGTGGCGAAGAACAGCGGCGGGCACTAGCTCACGGGTTGCACCAGGTGAGGAGCGCTTGGCGCTGCGCCTCGGTGAGGCGCGCCTCGGGGTGCATCCAGGTGTAGCTGCGGAGCGGCATCTTCCGGTGCGAGATCTGTTCCTCGATGTCATGGAAGGCATGTTCCTGCGCCTCCAAGTCGAGACGCGGCCATTGGGAAAAGTTGAGGTCTCCCCGGCCATGCTCGACATGCCGCGCCACGATCCAGGCCACCGGCGCCACCCGGCTGTACCAGGGCCAGCGCGTCTCGTGGGAATGGCAGTCGTAGCAGGCGCCGCGCAGGATCGCCGCGACCTCGGCGGGAGCGTCCACGTCCCACTCGACCGGCGGGTTGGTGCGCTCCACGGGCATGGCTTGAGCGATGCCGAAGGCGAGGAGGAGGCCGAGCAAGATCCAACGTCCCCGGCGTCGCGGTCCGGATGCAGGGCTCATGCCGGGCCTCGGTGAAGGTGGGGGCGGCAGCCTGTCCATCCGTTCGCAGCCGGGATTCCTCGACTCATTTGCCCGAGCGCACCCGTTCCAGCATTTGCTTGGCGCGCCCGTCTTCCGGGTTGATCGCCAGAGCCCGTTCGATGCAGGCGATCGCTGCGTCCTTGTCGCCCTTCGTGGCGTACAGCCCCGCGAGACCCAGGTGGCTCTCGCCCTTGTCGCCGTTGAACTCCACGTTGAGCTTCGCCACCTCGATGGCGCCGTCCACGTTGTTCTGCCCGCGTGCCAGGTTCTCGGCCACGCTGTTGAGCGCCCGGGGGCCGAAGTCGTAGGAACCCGAGCCGTAGTACTGCTGGCGCAGCTCGCGATAGCGCGCCGTGGCGGCGGGGACCCCTCCCTTGGCGATCTCCGCCGTGAGGAGCTGGTCCAGCGTCTGTGGCTTGGTGACGCCGCGGTGGCAGGTAACGCAACGCACCTCCATGGGAGACTGCCGGCCTGTCGTGGGCAGGAGATGGCTGTTGATTTCACGAGCCATCTGCAGCATGGCGCGGGCGACGCGCTTGGTCTCCTTGTCGTCGGAGGCGAAGTCGTAGCCCTCGAGGGTATTCGGGTCCTGGCCGACGTGGCAGTGGTTGCAGCGCACTCCCAGGGCGCCGGTGAACTCGCGCATGCGATCCACCAACTCCCGTTTGGGAGTGTCGGCAGGAAACACCTTCAGGTTGGTGAACTTGTCCGGGATCTGGGCCGAGGCGAGGGCGGCGCCGAGGGACAAGAACAGAAACACGGCAACGAGCATGGCGGAACGCGGCATGACTCCTCCTCGTTGGCGAGGTCGATGGAAACGGCGCCTGAACACAACTCCTGTCGGCGAGACCGTACGATCAGTTGAAGGTGTACAAGTGGGGATGCTGGAAGTCGGTGAAGTTCTTCGACACCTGCGTCCCCTGGGCGATCGACTGGACCTCGCTGTTCGTGAGCGGCAGATCATGGGTGTGGCCGCTACCGGTGAAGGTGATGGTCACGGCGGCTCCGGCGTCGAGCTGCGCCTTCGTGATGATACCGGTGTGGGTGTGGCCGCTGCCGGTGGCGTGTCCCGTCACATCCCCGGCACCCGCCTTGGGCGCCGCTGGATCGTCACCGCCGCAATCGGTCACGGTGACGGTGACTCCGATCAG
>DASRJW010000143.1 GCA_035649275.1 Candidatus Krumholzibacteriia bacterium | reverse complement strand
GAAGGCGACGAGACCGCAGAGGGCAAGGCTCGTCGCCACGACGAAGCTCCAGACCCAGCGCGACCTCATCCACACCCCTCCCGGTGATCCAGATAGCTCTGCAGGATGAGCACTGCCGCCACCCGGTCCCGCGCCGACCGGGGTGCCCCCGTGCCGCGCAGCACCCTCTCCCCTTGCGCCGTGGACAGGCGCTCGTCCCAGAGGTCCACGGCGATCCCCAGCTCGCGACGCAAGCGGCGGGCCAGCGCTTCCGCGCGCCGTGCGGCGCTGCCCGACCGGCCTGCGAGGGTCAACGGGTGTCCCACGACGACCCGTTCCACGCCGTAGGCTCGCAAAAGTTCCCGAAGGTGGTCAACGAGGTTCGCCCCGTGCCCGGCCTCGAAAGTCGGCAGCCCGAGGGCCACGCGCTGGCCGGGGTCGCTCACCGCCAGGCCCACGCGGCGCTCCCCGGGATCGAGGCCGAGGACGCGCTGCCCCGGCGCCGCCTCAGCCATGCAGCCCCGCTTCCCCGGCGCTCGCCGTCTCCAGCGCCTCCTCCTGCAGCTGCCGCTGCAGCACCAACATGGTCACGTCGTCGGCGGGATCGGCACCGGCGGCGAAGGCCCGCACCTCGTCCAGCACCCCTTGCACGAGATCCTTGGGGCAGAGGGTGTGGGTGCGCCGCAACAGCTCGTAGAGCCTCTCCTCGCCGAAGTCGAGCTCCTCGCCGTCGGTCGCTTCGGTGACCCCGTCGGTGTAGAGGAAGAGCGTATCCCCGACCTCGAAGCGCAGGCGGCCGTCGTGGTAGTGCACGTCGGGGAAGGCACCGAGGACGAGACCGCCGTCGCTCAGCACCGTAGTGCGGCGATCGGCGTGCACCACCACCGGGTAGTTGTGGCCGGCGTTGGCGTAGAGGAGCTCGTGGTTCTCGGTGTCGAGAACGCCATAGAAGAAGGTGGCGAACTTCTCCGGCGAGGTGCTCTCGTAGAGCAAGGTATTGATCCGGGTCAGCACCTGCGCCGGCGATTGCAGGTGCGCCACGTTGGAGCGCAGCGCCGCCCGCAGCGACGACATGAGCAGGGCCGCCGCCATGCCCTTGCCGGAGACGTCGGCGATCGCCAGGTGCAGCCGGCGGTCACCCTCGCTGAAGAGATCGAAGTAGTCGCCGCCGACGGCTTTGCTCGCCAGGCTGACCGCGAAGCTGTCGTAGCCGGGATGGTGCGGGAACGCCGCCGGCAGCAGCCGCCGCTGGATCTCCGTGGCCAGGGAGATCTCCTCTTCGAGGATGCGCTTCTGCACGTTCTCCGACACCAGGCGCACGTTCTCGAGCGACGTGATCACCTGCGACGCCAGCAAGGTGAGGAGCGCCAGGTCCTCGGAGTGGAACCGTCCTCCGGTCAGCTTGGGGCCGACGCCGAGGAAGCCGCGCACCTCGTCCTGGTGCAGGAGCGGCACCAGGAGGTGGTACTGACCGATCCACTCCTGCAGGCGCAGCTTCTCCTTTTCCGCCAGGTCCGGCAGGGCGCGCTCGACCTCGTGCCGCAGCACCGGCTGTCCGCTGGCGGCGAGGAAGCGCAGCAGGCCGTCGAAGCCGTCGCCCGGCTCGATGCTCGCCCGGGCCTCGCCGCGGTCCAGCAAGGGGCCGCCCTCGTGCTGTTCCACCGTGAGGAGCTGCACCCGTTGCACGAGCAGGCTCCGCGCCAGAGTTTCCCCCAGACGGGCGCGCATACCGCGCAGGTCCACCTCGGCGGCGAGCTGGCGACCGAGACCGGCGATGATGCTCTGCGGGTCGCTCTTCTCGCCGCTCCGCAGGACGCCCTCGATGAGATCCTCCACGGTGGTGAGCAGGGGCTGGAAAATGATGATGGAGAGCACGATGAACCCGGCCTCGATGACCTCGGTGGTGGGTCCGAAGACCTGGGCGCTGAAGCGGGTGATCTGCTTCACCACCAGGAGGTAGACGAGGGCGAAGACCAGGGCGGTGGTGCCGTAGAGGATGGAGCGCCGCGCCAGGTTCTGCATGTCCAGGAACTTGTGGCGCACGATGGCATAGGCGATGGTCACGCTCGCCACGATCAAAGCCACGCTGATCAGGAAGACCATGAGGCTGGTGTTGTCCCGATAGGGTCGCAGCAAGGGGAGCAGCACTGCCGCCACGTAGCCCACCACGCCGAGGGCGAGGCCACCGAAGACGATGGCCACCTGGCCGCGCAAGCGCGGCACCACCACGTGCGCCCGGCTGCGCCAGAGCAGCGCCAGCCCGACCCCGGCATAGGCCACGTTGACCAGCGAGAAGAGCTGCTGGTGCACCTTGTTCATGAGTGCCACCACCACGTCCACCAGGCCCATCACGGTGGAGAGGAAATCGGTGATGCCGCCGCTGCCACCGTGCTCCAGCAGGACGTCGAAGGGCCGGGTGAGCCGGGCCGTCTCCCCCAGCAACAGCACCAGCGTCAGGTGGAAGAAGTGCGGGACATAGAGGGCGACCTCCAGCACCTGGCGCCGCCGCACCCAGTGCTGCTGCACCGGGTAGACCAGGGAGAAGTAGAGGAGGGAGGGGAAGAAGAACTCCCAGAGATAGGCGAAGTGACGCAAGTAACCGCCGGCGGCCACCGGACCGGCGGTGGCTTCGCGCAGCTGCAGGAGCTGGCCGAGGGCGCCGAGGATGGTGCCGAGGGCCCCGGAGAAGAGCATGAGGGCCGTCGCCCGGTGCACCGGACTGCGGGGTTGCTCGCGCAGGATGACGACGCCGAAAAAGAGGATGACGACGCCGCCGACCAAGTAGAAAGAAGAAAGGAAGAGCGAATAGCTCATGCGGGAACCTCGCCCTACGGCGGCAGCCGAAGCCAGCCCGGCGAGGAAGCCCTCCCCGACCCGCGGCGCCAACGGGCCGAGACTGCATTCCGGCGCGGTGTCCGGCGACCGCGCATCAATTACCGCGGGCCGCGTCCTTTCGCCCCGAATCGTCCTGGCTCGGGCGGCCGACCTTGCGCAGGTGCACCCGCATGCTGCCGCGCGAGGTGCGGGCGAAGCGGACCTCGTCCATGAACGAACGCATGATGAAAATACCCCGGCCGCGCAACTTGAGCAGATCTTCCGCGGTCAGCTCGCGCTCGTACGGCCGCGGATCGAACCCCTGACCCTCGTCTTCGATGGTGACGTCGATCGCCGCCCCCTGGCCCTGCAACCGCAACAGCACACTCTTGCTGGCGTCGAACTTGTTGGCGTGCTCCATGGCGTTCGCGGCGGCTTCGATCGTCGCGGTGCTGAGGTTGTTGATGTCGTCCTGGGCGAGGCCGAACTCGCTGGAGAAGCTCTGCACCACCGCATCCACGACGCCGAGGAAGCGCAGCTGGCTCGGCAGGCGCAGTTCGATGCTGCCGCGCTGGTCGTCCGACATGCCCTGTCCGCACCTTTCGCGGCCGTGCCGAATAGCCGTCAGGCGAAGCTGGCGATGGCCTCGTCTTCGCGCTCGAACAGCTCGAAACGGGTGGTCAGTCGGGTGATGTGGAGCAAGCTCTGGATGCGCTCGGAGACGTGCACCAGCTTGAGCCTGCCGCCCCCCGTCTGCACCGTCCGGAAGCCGGCGATCAGCACGCCCAGACCGGTGCTGTTCACCCACTTCACGTTTTCCAGGTTCACCAGGAAGTTGGGCTTCCCCGCCGTGAGCAAGGACTGCAGCTTCTCCTGGAAGAGGTCGTGGTCCACACCGCCGACGATCTTGCCGTCGATGTCCAGGACGACGACGCCCCCGACCTCTCGCTGGCGGATGGTCATGCGCGGTCTCCCGGCGCTGAAGGACGCAGCATGGCGAGGGTCGCGGAGAAATCACCCGGCAGCGGGGACTCGAAGGCCACGTCGACCCCCGTCACCGGATGCTGGAAGGACAAGCGCGTCGCATGCAGGGCCTGACGCGGCATGGACTGGAGCGCTCTCCCAGCTTGGACTCTAAGTCCTGGCGCGAGGCGAGTCAAACGGGAATTCCGCCCCCCGTAGGCAGCGTCGCCGAAGACCGGATTCCCGAGGCTCGCCATGTGCACGCGGATCTGATGGGTGCGGCCGGTGTCGAGTCGCACGGCGAGCAGCGTCGTGAAGGCGAAGCGTTCCAGCGTCCGAAAGTGGGTCACCGCGGGCTTGCCGCGACGACTCTTGACGGACATGCGCTGGCGTTGCACCGGATCCCGGCCGATGGGAGCGTCGATCCGCCCGCTCGAGCGCACCGCGCCCCACACCAAGGCGGTGTATTCCCGGCGCACCTGCCGCGACTGCAGCGCCGCCGCCAAGCGCACATGGGCGCGCTCGTTCTTCGCCACCACCAGCAATCCCGAGGTGTCCTTGTCCAAGCGGTGCACGATGCCGGGACGGGCCGCATCGCTGCCGCCCTCGAGCTGGGGCCAATGGTGCAGCAGCGCCTGCACCAGGGTGCCGCGCCGGTTCCCGGCCGCCGGGTGCACCACCATCCCCGCCGGTTTGTCGACGACGATGAGATCGGCATCTTCGTAACGGATGGCGAGCGGGATGGCTTCGGGCTGGAGCTGGAGCGGCTCCGGCGGCGGCAGTCGCACCCGGATGTCGTCCCCTTCCAGGACGCGGTAGGCGCTGCGCACCTTCTTGCCCCGGGCGGTGATGCAACCATCGCGGAGCAGCTTCTGGAAACGCGAGCGGGTGATGTCCGGGAACTGCGAGGCCAGCAAGCGGTCGATGCGCGTGCCCTGCATGGCCGCGTCCACGCGCAGGTGCAGTTCGGCGGACAACTATGTCCTCTGCTCCTGCTTCTCCTGCTTTTCCTTGCAGGGAACGCAGGTGGTGGCGCCGGGCATGCGCTCCAACCGGCGTGCCGGGATGGGTCCGCTGCACACCTCGCAGAAGCCGAAGCTGCCGGCATCGATGCGTTGCAAGGCAGTGCCGAGCTCCTCCAGGCGCTTGCGCTTCTGGCTGGCGAAGAGAAAGGCCTTTTCCCGCTCCATCGTGTCGGTGCCCTGATCGGCCATGTGACTGGCGTAGCTGGAGAGATCCCCGGAAGATTCCCGCGCCGTGGATGCAGTGATCTCCTTGAGGGCTTCCAGCTCCACCCGGATGCGTTCGCTTTCGACTTGCAGCTTCTCGCGCCACTGCTGCAGTTCTTTCGCGTCCAACAGGATCCTCCTCGCTCGCCCTGCGGCGCTCACACCGCGTCCGCACCACGCAGGAACTCGAGCACCAGCCGGCTCAGGACCGGCTCGGCTTCGTTGGCAGTCTTGATGATCTTGGCCACGTCCGCCGGCTGCAGACAATCGGGAAAACACTCGTCCGTGACCACCGTCAGCGCCAGCACCCGCAGGCCCGAGTGCCGGGCCACCAGCACCTCCGGAATCAGGGACATCCCCACCACGTCGGCGCCGAGCTGACGCAGGAAACGATACTCCGCCGCCGTCTCCAGGTTCGGGCCGGCGACGGCCACGAACACTCCTTGGTGCAGGCGGAGCTGCTGTTGCAGCGCCACCGCCTGCAGGCGGCGCAGATAGCCCCGGTCGTAGGGCTCCGACATGTCCGGAAAGCGCTCACCCAGGCGCTCGTCGTTGGCACCGATGAGGGGATTGTCCCCCATCAGGTTGATGTGGTCCACGATGGCCACCAAATCACCCGGACGGTATTGCCCGTTCATGCCCCCGGCCGCGTTGGAAACGACGAGGGAGTCCACCCCGAGGGCCTTCATGACCCGCACCGGGAAAGTGATCTCCTGCATCGTATAGCCCTCGTAGTAGTGCACGCGCCCCTGCATGGCCACGACGTCCTGGCCTCCGAGACGGCCGCTCACCAGGTTGCCCGCGTGGCCTTCGGCGGTGGAGGGCATGAAGTGGGGAATGTCGTCGTAGGGAATCGAGACCGGGGACTCGATGTGTGCCGCCAGGTTGCCGAGCCCGGTGCCGAGGATGAGGCCGAAGCGGGGCGAGCCTTGCAGGCGCTCGCGCAAGAAAGCGCTCGTTTCCTGGATGCGCTCGTAGAGCCCGTTGTCTCGTCCGGCCCGCTCGCGCATAGCTTCGCCTCCAGCGCCTTCTCAAGCCGGCGGCCGCGCCTCACCGCGACGGAGCTCGGCGGGCGCGGTTTCCTGCGAGGGCGACGCCGCAGCGCGTCCCGCTTCCGGCGCCGGACGCCCGTCGCGCGGCGGCGCTTCCCTTCCCGGCTCGGCTTCCTCCGGCGGGCCGAGGGTGGCGTCGGCCTCGACGAATTCCTGGGCGTGGGCTTCGATCATCTCGAGATGGCCGCGCACCAGCCAGCGCAGTCGCCCGAGATAGGCGTCCTTCATGCGCCGCAGCTCCACGAGTTCCCGCCGCAGGCGGATCACGTCCTGGGAGATGCGCACCGTGGCGCGCTGCGCTTGCAGCTCGGCTTCGCGCAGCAGGAGCGCCGCCTCGCGCTGGGCGCTCTCCTTGGACTCGGTCATGACCCGTTCGGCGGTGAGCAAGGTGTCGCGCAGCGCCTTCTCCATGTTGCGGTACTCCGCCAGCTTCTCCTCGAAATCGAGGAGGCGCTGGCGCATTTCCTTGTTCTCCCCCAGCAGCGCCTCGAACTCGCCGGCCACGCTGGTCAGGAAGGCGGTCACCTCGTCGGGATCCATGCCGCGCATGACCCGGCGGAACTGCTGCTCCCGAATGTCGAGCGGCGTCAGCCGCATGCTCGCCCTCCTCGCCTCAGGCTCCGACGAGAGCTCGACCGACACGCACCATGGTCGCGCCCTCCTCGACGGCGATCTCCAAGTCGTCGCTCATCCCCATGGACAGGAGCCGCGGCGCCGGCGGCGGCAACGCCTCGAAGAGGCGGCGCGCTTGCGCGAAGCTGCGGCGCACCGCGTCGTTGTCGCCGCTCCACGGCGCCATGGTCATCAAACCTTGCGGCTCCAGTCCGGGCAGAGCAGCGACGGTGGCGTAGGCCTCGGGAATCGCCTCCGGCGCGAAGCCGTGCTTGCTCGGCTCCACCGAGGTCTTCACTTCCAGCAGGACTGGCAGCCGCCGCCCCAGCCGCTGCGCCCGCAGGTCGAGGGCCCGCGCCAGGGGCAGCGAGTCCAGCGACTGCAGCAGGTGCACCCAGGGCAAGATCTTGTTGATCTTGTTCTCCTGCAGGTGCCCGATCAGATGCCAGCGAACCTCCGGCGGCGCCGCCGCGAGCTTCGGCAGCGCTTCCTGCACCCGGCTCTCGCCGAAATCGCACAGCCCCAGTTCCCACAGGGCTCGTACCATCTCGACGCCGCAGCCCTTGGTGACTGCTACCAGGTGCACGTCCGTCGCCCGGCGGCCGGCCAACGCCGCCGCCTTCTCGAGGCGCTCTCGGACGCGGGCGAGGTTGTCCGCGAGGCTCACACTGCACCCCCGGAAACCGTCGCGCTCGGCGCCGCTCGCTGCAGCCATCGCGGGCAGGCAACTATAGGTTCCGCCCGGAAGCGCCGCAAGGGCGCGAGAGCCACGGCCCGCATGCCTCAGGGACCGGGGTCCGCCGCTGCTGGCGGCCGGCGCCGCAGGGGGCGCGGGGCGCCCGGAGAGGGCGGCGCGAAGAGCGCGCCCTCCTCGGGGAGTTCGAAGCAGGCGCGACAGCGTGGCTCGTAGGTGTCGGCGGCACCGACCACGACCCGCTCGGTGCCGCCGCGCAGGCGTTGCGAGCGCAGTGCCGGCTGGCCGCACTGTACGCAGATGGCTCGCGTCTTGGTGATGTACTCCGCCACCGCCAGGAGCTGCGGCACCGGTTCGAAGGGCTGTCCCCGGTAGTCCTGATCGAGACCGGCCACGATGACGCGCCGGCCCGTGTGCGCCAGACGCTCGCACACCGCCACCAGATCCAGATCCAGGAACTGGGCCTCGTCGATCCCCACCACCTGGGTGTCCTCCTCGAGCTTCTGCAGGATCTCCTGGGCCGAGCGCACGCGCTGCGAGCCCATGCGCTGCTCGCTGTGGGACACGACCTCGGTCTCGGAGTAGCGGGTGTCCACGGCGGGCTTGAACACCTGCACCTTCTGGCGGGCGATCTGGGCTCGCCGCAGGCGGCGGATGAGCTCTTCGCTCTTGCCGCTGAACATGCTGCCGGCGATGACCTCGATCCAGCCGTGTCCGGTGATGCGGTCGGGCGGGGAGTGCATGCGTCGAAGGTAGCAGCGAGGCTTGGGCGGCGTCCACGGGCGCCGATCCCAGAGAAACGGCTCCTCCGCGCGGGCGGAGGAGCCGTTGTTGGTGGAGGCGGCGGGAATCGAACCCGCGTCCGTGAATGCGTCCTCGGGGGAATCTACGTGCGTATCCTGGTTTTTGTTCTCGCGGCGCGGCGCTCCACCAGGCGGGATCGACGCGTCGCCAGTCCCTGTTTTCTCGCCCCGGCCTCCGGGACAGAGTCCGCGGCCAGCCGCAAGTGTATGACGCCGGGACTCCGCCCCCTGCGGCGCGAACGGAGCCGACGGACCTAAACTAGTTAGGCCGCAAGAGCCAACGGTTCGTTAGCTATTGTCTTCCCACCTGTTTTACGAGCCGGTGGAACCTCGACACGCATCCCACGATTCAGCGATCCCGTCGAGACCATTCGCCCCCTTTGGATGCCATCGACGAAGATAGCGCAGACTCGGCGCGCTGGACAAGACCTCGAGCGGCGCGGGTTCCGCACCGCGCCGCGACGTTCCCCGGCAGGAAACGCGTCGCCACACCGGGAAACGCGATCGCCTCCCTAGCGGCGGGAGCACGCGCCTGGAAGCGCCAGCCCCCTTCAACGCACCTGGAAAGACTGGAGGATGAAGTTGACGTCCTGGGAGAGGGCTTGGGCTGTCTGCTGGTCTGCCGGCGTCGGCCGAGCCGGATAGGCCAGGATGCCCACGACCTCGAAAATGTTCTGCTCCCGCTCCAAGGTGAGGAGCATGAACATGACTCGTTTCGGTTCCTCGCCGGCCACGGCGACGTTCTCGGTCACCCCTTGCCATTGCCAGGCCGGGCGACCGCCGAAATCGACTTCCTCGTTCTTGATCACCTTCTCGATGACCTCGTCCAGGTTCTCGACACCGAAAACGTGGGCCAGCTGCTCGCGTCGCTGTTGGGCGATGTCCTGGAGGCTCGCACCTGCCGCCTTCGGGTGGGCGTAGACGCGCACCGATGCCTGCTGCCCGCGCGCCGCGGTGGAGTCGGCGTAAAACGCCATCACCACACCGCCGCCGGGCACGTCCGCACCCTGGCGGAACACCCAGCCAGGAGTTTCGGGGAGCAGCATGCCGACGCCGAGAGAATCGTTCACGTACTGCCCGGGCGCCACTGCGGCGCTCGGCGGCGTCCCCTGAGGCCCGCGACGCAGGACCCACACCGCCACCGCCAATACGACGAGGGCGAGCACGCCGAGGAGAGTGCGTTTCATCCGTCTCCGCTGGTGAGGGCTGGTGCGCCGCCCAGGACTCGAACCTGGAACCTCCTGATTAAGTGTCAGCTGCTCTACCAATTGAGCTAGCGGCGCACGTTTTCGAGAGCAAGGGTCGATCGAGTCTCCGGCTCTGCACCTCTACGTCGCTTCCTGTCCCGTACTCCCTTAAGCCACAGACCCCCCGAAGGAGGGCCCGCTCGCCGGGAGGTTTCCGCAGACCGCGGGGCATCATACACGAAGGGCCTCTCCTGAGTCGCGCCCCGAGCAGCCCTCGTGGAGTCGAGTGGGGTGTGGGGTAGTGGACGAGCCTGGGCGCCAGGGCGAGCCGGCGCTGGTCCGCAGGTGTGGCGAATCCTCGTTCACGGAACAGTTGCTTGACCACGCTCCAGGTCGCGCCTTAGGGCCCGGCGCGACCTTCACGGGTGCGGCGGTTCGAATTGTACCGTGCCGTCCGCGAGACGGGCCCACCAGATGCAGCCATCCGCCGCCGCGGGACCCTCGATGCGTGGCACGCCGTCCTGCAGCACGAGCCGCGACTGGCGCCGGCGCTGCCACCAGTCGGCGACTTGGGCAGGCAAGGCACACCACGCCTGCCGATCCGCCGCCAGGTGCTCGAGCAACACGCCATAACGTTCCCGATCGCGCCGCTGGGTGTTGTAGTCCGGGTGGAAGAGCGCCACGCCCAGCCCGTGCTGCGCGCGCACCCAGGCGGTCTTGGCGCGGCAAGCCTGGAGAACGTCCTGGCGGAGGACATTGATCAAGGTGTGGTCCATGGGCAGCGTGATCGGGATCTCCACCAGTCGCTCGCTCAACATGAACGGGAAGGCGGCGCAGATCCCGCCCCGCTGGGGTTCCAGCGTCGCGTTGTCCATGTAGGAGCTGTCGTGGTCGACGTCGATCTCCGGGAGCCAGTACGGATTGCGGTAGGTGGCTGGCGAGCGGAAGCCGACGACGCCCCAGTCGCGGACGTAGGCGTTGATGCGGTCGCGGCGCCGCTCGAACTCCTGGCGGCTCGAGAACAGCCGGCCCGAATGCTCGAGGCCGTGCACGCCGATTTCGTGGCCGCGCTGCTGCAGGGACTCGAGCTTCTGGACCTCCACCCGATAGCGTTCGGGGACGACGTACCAGCACGACTGCAGGCCGCGCTCTTCCTCGACCTGCGCCAGCGACTCGATCGCTGCGTACCCCAAGCCCGTATCGACATCGTGAGTGAGACACCAGGCCCAGGTCTTCCCGTGGGGCCAGAAGCCGAGGAAAGGCACCTGCTCGATGCCCGCGTCACCCATCGAGGCGGCGAGGAGCGCGGCGAGAAGGTCGGTCAGGGTCGAATCCTGGGGCCAGGCGGGGAAGCGCACCTGCCGCAGGCGGCGCCGCGCATTGAGGCGCTGCAACTCGAGCTGCAGGGCTCGAGGCATGAAGGGCTTGAGGAGGTAGTAGAGCGTCTTGAGGCGCTTGGCGTCGGTGGCCCCGCCGCTCCGATCCCAGCCCACGTAGTGCTCGTACTGCAGGCAGGCGATGGCATCGTCGGGGTCGAAGCGCTCCTGGCCATCGTCGGTCGCGAGCGTCGCGGACGCCGCCGGCGCTCCGAGCTCCCCCTCGTGGGCGTGGAACCAGATCGGCAGGCCGCGATAGCGGCCGTGCCGGAGCGGCGGTCTTCCCTCGCCTCGCTCGGCGGGCAGGTGCCGGAAGTCGGTCCGAGTGGCAACGCCAGCACGCTCACCCATCCGTTCGCCAGCGACCGCGCGGCCCGACATCGCCGTCTCGGCGCTGCCGTCGTTTCCTGCTCCAGCGAGGGGAGGCCCGAGCTTGAAGTGGTCCGCGAGCCGTTGCATCGGCCCTCCACTCGGCCTGTGCGACCCGCCCAGGCTTTCGCCGCGGCCGGCCACGCGTGCCCTCGGCGCGGCAACGCTAGGCGACCACGACCTCGTAGTTTTCCAAGAAGAGCACGTCGACGGCGTTGCGCTTGAGTTCGCTGATGGCGTCGGCGGGGCTGCCCACGATCGGTTCTTCGTGCTTGTTGAAGCTCGTGTTGATGGCGAGGGGCAAGCCGGTCTGCCGCTGGTAGGCACGCAGGGCGCGATAGGTGTACGGGTCGGTGTCGGAGCGCACCGACTGCGGCCGCGCCGTGCCGTCGCGGTGCACCACGCCGGGGGCCTTCTCCCTGCAGAGCGGCGTACATTGCACGCAGATGGTCATGAAGCGCGACGGGTACACCGAGGCCGCGAAGTTCTGGAAGTAGTGCGGCGCCTCTTCCTCGACGATGATCGGCGCGAAGGGCATGAACTCGGTGCGGCAGAGGCGCTTGTTCAACCAGTCCATCATCGTGGTGTCGGTCGGCTCGGCGAGGATGCTCCGGTGCCCCAGAGCCCGCGGGCCGTACTCCATGCGCCCATGGAACACGCCCACGACCTGCTTCTGCGCCATCGCGGTGGCGATCGCCTCCGCCGGCTCCTCGAGCCGCCGCCAGCGGACGCCGCTGCTTTGCTGCAGCGCCGCGCGCATCGACGCTTCGCTCCAGTCGTCGCCCCAGTACACATCGGTGAGCCAGTGCGGGCGGGTCTCGCCGCGCTGGCCCGCGAGCAGCAGGGCGCTCCCCACCGCCATCCCGCCATCCCCCATGTGCGGATGGATGTAGACGCTCTCGATCCCAGGCACCTCGAGTATTTTCTGGTTGAGCCGCACATTGGCGAAGGTACCGCCGGCCAACACCACGTGCGGAATGCGAAAGCGCTCATAGGCGCTGCGGACGGTCTCGACGAAGGCCTCTTCGAGGATGCGTTGCGCCCCGCTCGACACTTCCTCGATGCTGAGGTTGCCGACCTGGGAGCGGGCGTCGGCGAAGGCGTCGCGGAAGGCGAGCTTGCGCAGGTTCTCCATGCCGCCGGTCCGAGCCTTGGTGCCGTACAGGCGCCGGAGGATGGGGTAGGCCTGCTCGCCGTCGGCATAGGCGGCAAGACCGGTGATCTTGCCGCCGTGCCGTTCCGGGTTGAAGCCGCACAGCTGGGTGATGATCTCCCAGAAGATCCCGGCCGAGTTCAGCTTGGAGAAGGTGCTCTTGTTCTCCATGCGACCGCCGCGCGCCACATAGACGCCTCCCGAGATGGCGTCGCCACCCCCGTCGGAGGTCACGATCAGCGCCTCGTCCCGCCCGCAGGTGTAGTAGGCCGAGGCGGCATGGGTCAGGTGGTGGTTGAAGAAGTGCGCCGGCGCGCTGATCCCGGCGGCGTCGAGGTTCTGGCGCAGCTGCGCCTTGTTCTGGCTGAGGAGCTTGAGCACCTGCAGGGCGCCGTAGGTGGCGACCTTGCTGTTCATGACCTCGCCCAACGTGCGCGTCAGGACGGAGTAGACCTTCTGGTGCAAACGGGGCTCCGCCTCGAAGTCGTAGGCCTCGCCGGATTTCTCCACCATGGCCTCGAAGCCGACCGTCACGTGGTCGATGTCCTTGGGGGTGAAGCCCGTGTAGGCGAACAATCGCTGCAACGATTGATGGGGGAACCCGAAGTGCATTTTCTGGCGCGAATAGCGCTCTTCATTGGCCGCGAACAGCACGCGTCCATCGGCCACCAGCGCGACGCCAGCATCCTTGCCGTCATGGACACCGAGGATGTTCACGCACCGACTCCGTGGCTCTCGCTGCGGTCTCTGGGGTGCGCCACGCAACGGCCCATCGGCTGACGAACAGGCGGGGGGTCGGAAAGAAATGGTAAGGGGCCCTCCACCGAGCAGTCAAGGTGGACGACGATGGGGCCGTGATAGAGTGCAGCGGATTGCAGCGGCGGCGCGGCGCTACGCCTGAGGCTCGCACCGCCGCAGGCTCCTCTCCACAGAGGACATCCCATGGACCCGCAGGCGAGCACTCCGGCCGCACCGGTCGAGCCTGCAGCGCGCACTGCGGCCCGGGTGGCGGAGTTCTACGAGCGCCTCATCTTCCCGTCGCGCCGCAGCCACCCGGAATACGCTGGCCTGGTCGCGGTACAGCCAGGACAGCGCGTCGGCGATTTCGGCTGCGGTCAGTCCCTCTTCTACGGAGCACTCCGCCGGCACCAACCGCCGCCGGTCTTCCTGGACCTTAGCATGAGCTCGCTGCGCACCATCGACTACGGCTTGCGGGTGCGCGCCGATCTGAATCGCCTGCCGTTTCCCGATGGCGTCTACGACCGCATCCTCTGCATCGGGGTCCTGCACCATCTGCCGGAGCGGGAGAAGGCGCTGTGCGAGATGGCACGCCTGCTCTCCCCGTCCGGAACGCTCGTGCTGGGGGTTTATGCTCCCGGGAGCCTGCAGTCGCACCTGCGCCGCCTGCACCAATCCTGGAGCGCCAGCCCCTGGCGTGCCCTCCTTCTCCGGGCCACAGCGTTCCTCATCCTGGCCCGCTACCGCGCGCGGGGAAACTCGATCAGCGCGCGCGAAGCCATGACCCGAGCGCGCGATTTCCTCCAGGTTCCGTTCGTGCGTTACGCCGCCCCGGACTCGTACGCAGCCGAGGCCGCGCCGGCGGGTCTACGCTTGCAGGAACGAGACCGCATCGCGGCGATGAACATCTTGGTCTTCCGGCGGTCGTGAGCGCACCTCGAGGAGGGTGACGGGGAAGAGCATGGTCCGGCGAAGCACCGGGGCCACCGTCACGGGGCGGAGACCCAGTCGCATGCGAGCTCACCTGGGGGCCTTGGTGCGCTGCCAGCTGCACCAGCCGGCGCCCAGGCGAGCTCGCATCTTCCGGAGTGGAGCGGCCTCAGAAGGGCAGGTCGTCGTCGGACGCGGCGCTTCCCACCGGGATGTCCGGCACGGCCGACTCTTCCGGCGCCGGCCTAGCGGACCACTCGCCTTCCGGAGAGTCCCCGCCGCGACCGCCGAGCATCTGCATCACTTGCGCCACCACCTCGGTGGTGTAGCGCTTGTTCCCGGCTTGATCGTCCCAGCTCCGGGTCTGCAGCCGACCCTCGACGTAGACGCTGCGCCCCTTCTTCAGGTACTTGCCGCAGATCTCGGCGAGCTTGCCCCAGGCCACGATGTTGTGCCATTCCGTGCGTTCCTGCGCGGTGCCGTTCTTGTCGCTCCAGCGTTCGTTCGTCGCCATGCGGAAGTTGGCAACCGCCGTCCCCGAGTTGGTGTACCGCAACTCCGGGTCGGCTCCGAGGTTGCCCAGCAGGATGACCTTGTTCACGCTCGCCATACCCTCTCCTCTCCCAGAATCCTTGGCTGCCTGGGTGGTGCTGCCATGGGATGTCGAATACTAGTGTTCGCTCTCCGGGGCGTCAACCGGACCGCAAGACTTGCGCCAACGCAGCGTCCCTTCTCGCAGCGGCGAGCGCCGGCGGTGTCACGGACGTGCGCGCCGATTGTCCACGGCATAGCTGCGTAACCTCGAGAGCCGGCCTCGCGTATTTCCGTGCTGGAGGTAGGTCGGTGGAGATCCTTCTCTTCGGGGCCCTCGCCCTCTTCGCCCTCGGCGCCGTCGGCTTGGGTCTCAAGCTCATCGCCGGCATCCTGCGCTTGGCGCTCGAATTGGTGCTGCTGCCATTCCACCTGCTCGGCGTGGCACTCGCCCTCGTCGGCGGCCTCCTCGCCCTGCCCTTCCTCCTGGTGGCAGCGGTGGGTGTCGGAGTCGCCGTGATCGTGGGCGCGCTCCTCCTGCCCCTCCTACCCCTGGTGCTGCTCGTTCTCGCCGGGCTCGGCCTGGCGTCCTTGCTGCGCCGTCGCGGTGCACCGCGCCAGCACAGCACCTGAGCCCCACGGCGGTCCCCCGCGCGCGGGCCGAACTCCCCGGCACCCCGCCTCAGGCTTCGCCGTGCTCCTCCAAGAAGTGCTGGGCATCCATGGCGGCCATGCACCCGGTACCGGCCGCCGTGATCGCCTGGCGATAGATCTTGTCGGCCACGTCGCCGGCAGCGAAGACACCAGGCACGCTGGTGCGGGTGCTGTAGGGCTCCACCCGGATGTAGCCGACGTCGTCCATGTCCAGCTTGCCGGCGAAGACCTGGGTATTCGGCTGGTGGCCGATGGCCACGAACACGCCTTGGGTGGGGAAATCGCGCTCCTTCTCCGTCTCGAGATCGCGCACGCGCACGGCGCGCACCGCCTTGTCCTCCGGTGTCAGGATGTCGGTGACCACGGTGTTCCAGAGCCAGTCGATCTTGGGATTCCGCTCGGCGCGGTCCTGCATGATTTTCGAAGCGCGCAAGCGGTCGCGGCGGTGGATGACGGTGACGCGGGTGGCGAACTTGGTGAGGAAGTTGGCTTCCTCCATGGCGGTGTCGCCGCCACCGACGACGACAACTTCCTTGCCTTTGAAGAAGAAGCCGTCGCAGGTCGCGCAGGCCGAGACCCCGTGGCCCATGAGAACCTGCTCCGACTTGAGCCCCAGGAGCTTGGCGCTCGCCCCGGAGGCGACGACGAGGGTCCGCGCCTCGAGCTTCGCGTCCGTGGACCACACCGTGAAGGGGCGGCGCGACAGATCGACGCGCACCGCTTCGAAGGAAACGAAGCGGGTGCCGAAGCGCTGGGCTTGCAGCCGCGTCTCCTCCATCAGCTGGGGTCCGAGGATGCCGTCCTTGAAGCCCGGGAAGTTTTCGACTTCGGTGGTGATGGTGAGCTGTCCGCCGGGCTGCATGCCCTCGATGACGACCGGCTCGAGGTTGGCCCGAGCGGCATAGATCGCCGCCGTGAGCCCGGCCGGCCCGGAGCCGATGATGAGGATCTTCTCGAGGCGATCCATGCTGGGCGCGCTCCTTCGTCGCCGCTCGGTGTTGGCGGCTGCGCTCGCTGCCCTGCCCTATACTCGCCAATGTCCGCGGTGGCGCGGCGAGAGGGCGCGTTGGCAACCGGACGCAGGATAACAGAAGAGTCCCCGAGTGCGGCGGCGGAGAGCTTCGCCGTCGTCATCCCGGCGCTGAACGAAGCGGCGTGCATCGGCGCCGCCGTGGCGCGGGTCCGTCGCGCCCCCGGGGTGGAAGACGTCGTGGTCGTGGATGGCGGCAGTGAGGACGGGACCGCGGCACTGGCGCGCCGGGCCGGCGCGCGTGTCCTCGCTTCCGCCCCGGGACGCGGGGTGCAGATGAACGCTGGCGCCCGCGCCGCCCGCGGCAGCACCCTCGTCTTCCTGCACGCCGATTGCGAGCTTCCCCCCGCCGCTTTCGAGTCCATGCGTGCGGTGCTGCAGCGAGGCCACGACGCCGGTGTCTTCGCCATCGACTACGGTTCTCCCCATCCGCTCCTCCGCCTGCTCTCGGCGCTTTCCCGCCTGCGCACACGCTGGACCGAGTTCGGCGAAGCCGCGCTCTTCGTCCGGCGTGAACGCTTCGAAAGCATCGGCGGCTTCCCCAACTGGCCGCTCTTCGAAGACGTGGAGATCCTGGCGCGGCTGCGGCGCCGCGGCCGTCTCGGCCGGGCCCGAGGCAGCGTCCGCGCTTCACCTCGGCGCTACCTGCGCCGCGGCGTCGTACGGCAGCAGCTCCTTGTCCTGCATCTCTATGCCCTCTACCACTTGGGGGTTTCGCCGTCGAACTTGCAGCGGCGCTACGGGTGCGCCCAGGAGGCGGGACGCAATCGACGTGCAGTCGAAGGCGCTGGGGTCTGACGCTGGGCTCGAAGAACGCACAGTGCGCGGCGGGATTTGCGCGCGTCGAAACCCTCGGCTGCAGGCACGCTGCCACCATGGCCTGGTGATGAGCCCGTCCGCTTCGTGGTCTTGCAGGATCTCGACAAGACCCCCGGCAGCTTCGGTCGGTTCACCCTCTACCGCTGGGAGAGCACGCCGAACGAGTCCAGCTCCCCGCCCGGACAGATCTCCTGGACGAATCTTCGGCTCCTGTATCGTTGATCTTGCGCTTCGCCAGGGCGGCCGGGTGCCCCCGCCTTCTGGCTTAGCGCTTGAGGCGCAGCAGCACCAGGGTGATATCGTCGGTGGGTTCTTGCTCGCCCTGCCAGGCACGCACGGCGCCGACGATGGACTCCTGCAATGCCTCCGGCGGCAAGTGCCGGCCGGCCCGCAGCACGGTCGCCAAGCGTTCCTCGCCGAAGTGCTCTCCTTCCGCCCCCTCCGCCTCGGTGACGCCGTCGGTGTAGAGACAGAGGACATCGCCGCTGCTCGCGCGCAAGGCGGTGCTCTCGAAGCGCGGCGCCGCGAACGGCCCGAGCAGCAGCCCTCCCGCCTGCAACCATTCGGCGCGCTCGCCGCGAAGCAGCAGGGCCGGATTGTGTCCAGCATTGCCGTAGAGGACGCGGCCATCCTCGAGAATGCGGAGCAGGAAGAGGGTGACGAAGCGCGTCGGCTCCAGCGTGGCATGCAGGTGATGGTTGAGCCGCGCCAGGATGGTGCCGGGATCCGGCGCCGGCTGGCCGTCCAGGGGGTACTGGCTCCGCAGCGCGGCCTGCACGCTCGCCATGAGCAGCGCCGCCGACATGCCCTTGCCGCTCACGTCGGCGATGACCACGTCGGTGCCGCCGGCGAAGGGGATGAAATCGTAGTAGTCGCCGCTCACCAGGCGCGCCGGCAGACAGATGCCGCTCGCCTCCAGATAGGGGACCTGCGGCAGCGACTCGGGGAACAAGCGGCGCTGCACGCTGCGCGCCATGGCGAGCTCGCGCTCCACGCTCTCGTGCTCCGCCCGCTGTTGCAGGAGAGCTTGCAGCTGTTGCGACATGTCGTTGAAGGCGAGGGCGAGCCGGCCGAGCTGATCCCGTTCCTTGGGCTGGATGCGGGTGCCGAAGTTGCCGGCGCGCAGCGCACGCACGCCGGCATCGAGGCGGGAGACGGCGGCGGCGATGGCGCGGGCATAGGCGAAACCGCGGAAGGTGGCGACGAGCTGGAGGAGGACGATGAGGCCGCACACCACGAGCACCACGATGGCAACGGCCCCGAGGGTCTCGAAGCTCGTGCGCAGCAGAGCGCGGGTGGCGCCCTCGAGGGAGAAGGCGATGCTGATCGGCGGACCACTTGCTTCGGTGCGACCGGTGACCCAGTCCACCGGATGGCCGCGGTAGTCCCAGAGGAGCGCCGGGAAGGCCGACTTCGCCGCCACGCGCTCCAGCATCTGGCGCTGGGAGGCGGTGACGCCGCCGCTCGCCGTGTCCGCTGCCGTCGTGCGCGGCTCGACCCAGGCGAGGATGCCGGCGGCGATCGGGCTCGAATCGGTGCCGGCCGGTGCCGCGAGAGGACGGCCAGGGTCGCCCAGGCCGCCGTGCACTCGCGCGCCCGCCTCGGGGGGTTCCCGAGCCAGGAGCTCCGAGGTGAGGGGCAGCGCGGCGCCGAGGCGAAGCAGCCGCCCTCCGGAGCCGGGAAAGACAGAGTGCAAGCGCAGCTCCAGCCGGGAGCCGGCCACCACGAGTCCGGCGAAGCTCCGCCCCCGCAGCCAGCCCGGCTCGAGCGGCCCGAACTCCCCCACCGCACCCGCGGAGGCGAGCGGTACCTCGTTCGCTCCCAGGACCCACCAGGCGGTTGCCGCCGAGTCCGTGGCGGCGAAGGCGGTCTGCAGGGCCCGCACCGCGGCACGCTCCGGCGGCGTACCGGCCGCCCGTTCCCGCCAGTACGCCGCTTCCGCCTGGTCGCCGCGCCGCTCCATCCAGGTGGAGAGCGCCTCGAGCCGGCGCTCGACCACCTGGGCGCTACCGTGGCCGAGGACCACGTAGCCCACGAAGAGGAGGACGCAAAGAATCAGGAGGAACGGCAGGAGCGCCGCGTACAAATAGAAAGCCATGAGCTTCGCCCGCACCGAGTCGAGGATGCGGGCGTAGAGCGGGCGGAACAGGGCGACCGCCACGATGGTTCCGGGGACGAGGAGGAGGAACGGGCGGCGCAGGAGGAGCGCCAGGAGCAGCAGGGAGAGGACCACCAGGACGTCGCGCCGGCGCCAGAACCGGCGCAGCCGATCGTGGCGGCGTTCGGTCCGTGGTGGCTTGGGCACGGCGCTCATCCGGCGACGGGGTGGGGCGTCCACCGCAGGGTGCGCGGCGGTAGGTGGCCAAGGTGGAGCGGGCCAGGCTAGCACGGTGGCAGACGCGGTACAATTCTGGGGTCAGAGCGGGATGGACTCGGACGGGTGAGTGCCGGACAGCGCGTCGGCAGCTGCGTGCATTGCGCCGCCGCACGAAAGGCACGATCTTACCAGCGGGTCCACTTCGCTGTGGCCTGCCGCCCCGAGCCGGTTCTGCGGAACCGCATGGAGTCACATCATGAATCCCTTGTCCTCGTACGCTTGGAGAAGCCTCGGTGCCGCGTTGCTCCTCGCCGGCTGCGGCGCCCCAGCCACCGTTCTTTCCCAGCAGGACGCGAGCAGCATCGCTCCCCTCGCCGAGGGAGCGAACACCGCTCACCTCGTCGCCGCCGTCCTCGGTCACCCGCGCGCCATCGAATACAGCGTCAATGGCGTGCGCATCGAGCCAGCGGTCGAAATCGCCTGGTGGGATGATGCGCGGATCGAGATCGATCTGCAGCCCGGGACGTACCGAGTGGATGCGACGTATCGCGTCCGCGGTTTTGCCCCGGAGAAACATCTCGCCCGCCTCGAAACGCCGGCCCCGGTGGAAGTGCACAGCGGCGGCACCACCTACCTCATTGCCGATCTCGCCAAGGACTGGCGCGGCGTGCCGGCGCGGACGGTGACGTCGTTCCGCATCGTCGACGCTGAAACCTTCACCCGCATGACCACGGCGTCCAAGTCGCGCGCCGGCAGCGCGGCACCGCTGGGCGCGGCGGCGGCCGCGACCTCGAACGACGAAACAGGCGGCAACGCGGTGGCGAGCGCCGCAGCGGCACCGGAGGAAACCGGCGGCACGGCGGACGCCGCGAGCACGACGGGGGCGGTCACCATTCTTCGTGGCACACCGGAGGGCGTGACCTCGTCCACCTATGTGCCGTCGGCGAGCGAGGCGAACACTCCTTCCATCGTCATCCACGGCAACGACGTCGTGCCGCCCGGCAGCGAGCCCGCAGGAGAGGCAGCGGCCGCCGCGGCCGGCGCCGCGGCGACCGGCTCCGAGGCGCCGTCCGTGGGAACGCAAAGTGCCGCGACTTCGGTCCCGGAGGCACAGGCGGCAGCGGCCGGTGCCACGAGTACGGTTCCCGAGGCGCCGTCGGTCGGCGCGCAGAGCGCCGCGAACCCGGCAGCGACGGGGGCGGCGGTGGGCACCGCCATCGAAGGCACCGCGGCGAGCGGCGCCACGGTTGGAAAGGGTAGAGACGTCGTCGAGCCCGCGGATCCGAGCACGGCGCAGGGGTTGCCCTCCGCGGCGGATCCGCCGTCGCAGGTGCTCCTCGAACCCGGATCGAGCGCTCCGGCGACGATCGCCATGCGTCTCGACAGCCAGCCCAGCGGGGCCAAGGTGCTCGTGGACGAGCACGAGGTCGGCAAGACGCCCCTCGAGGTGCGCCTCGACCCGACGGCGGACCACGTGATCCGCTTCGAACGCGATGGTTGCGGCGATCACGTGCGTTTCGTTTCCGCCGCTGGGTGGGAAAAAGGCAGGAGCACGAAGCTGACGGTGCAGATGGAGTGCCCGTAGGAACGAGCATGCACGCACGGAGGCGCGACCGGCTGGCCCTGGTGGCGCCGGAACAGGATCTCCTCGTCATCGGCGGCGGCATCAACGGCGCCGGCGTGGCGCGCGACGCAGCGTTGCGCGGCTTGCGCGTCGTCCTCTTCGACAAGGACGATTTCGGCGCCGGTACCAGCTCGCGCACCTCGAAGCTGGTGCACGGCGGTTTGCGCTACCTGGAGCACGGCGCGCTACGCCTGGTCTGGGAAGCCTGCCGCGAGCGCCGCATCCTGTTGCAGCAGGCGCCGCACCTGGTGCGCCCGCTCCCCTTCGTCTTCCCGCTCTACGAGGATTCCCGTTTCCCGCCCTGGAAGCTCCGCGCCGGCATGTGGCTCTACGATCTGCTGGCGACCTTCCGCAACGTCCGGCCGCACCGCATGCTGCGCCCCGAGCACGCCGGCGCCTGGCCCGATGGCTTGCGGCGCGACGGCCTGCGGACGCTGGCCCTCTACTACGACGCTTGCATGGACGACGCGCGGCTGGTCTTGGCCAACGTGCTGGGGGCGCAGGCCGCCGGTGCGGGGACCTTCAACTACGTGGGCGTGACCCGGCTGCTCCTCCACGGCGGTCGCGTCGGCGGCGTCGAGGTCGAGGACAGCCTGAGCGGCGAGCGCCGGGAGTTCCGCGCTCCTTGCGTCGTCGCCTGCACCGGACCTTGGACCAACGCCTTGCTCGCCGGCTTGCCCGGGACCCCCCAACCTCTGGCACCGACGCGGGGAACCCACATCGTCGTCCGCCCGTTGGTGAAGCACGGCTTCACCTTGGCCGCGGGCGCCGACGGCCGGGTCTTCTTCGTCCTCCCCTGGTTGGGTCTGACGCTCGTGGGCACGACCGACGTGGCGAGCGCCGACGACGCCGATGAGGTCACACCGACGGCGGCAGAGATCGATTACCTACTGGCGGAAACGAACCGCTTCTTCCCGGAAGCGCGACTCATGAAGAGCGACGTGATCGCCGCCTTCGCCGGGTTGCGGCCGCTGCTCCGCGCCGACGGCAGCGCCTCTTCGCGGCCGCGGGAGCACGCGCTGCTCGAGCCCCTGCCGGGGTTGCTCTGCGTCCTCGGCGGCAAGTACACCACCTACCGGGCGGTGGCCGAGCAGGTGGTGGATCGAGTGCAGAGCCAGCTCCAGCGGCGCCATCCTTGCCGCACGGCGCAGCTCCCCTTGCCCGGGGGAGATCTGCCCTGGGGGGCTCGGGAGCACTGGCAGGAAGGTCGCGCCTGGCGGCAAGAAGTGGTACGCCTGGTCGCGGCGAGCAGCCTCGACACCCCGACGGTGGAGCACCTGCTCCGCACCTACGGTAGCCGCGCCGCACCCATCGCGGCGCTCGCCGGCCAGGAACCCGCGGCGGCCCGGCGCTTGTGCCCGCACTTGCCCCACATCGAAGCGGAAGTGCGCTTCGCGCTCCGGGAGGAGATGGCGTTGCAGCTGGAGGACTGGTTCTACCGCCGCTCGCGCACCGCTTACCATCCCTGTCACGGCCTCGAGGCGCTGGAACGGGTGGCGGAGCTCTTCGCCGCCGAGCTCGGCTGGACGGAGGCCGAAGGCGCCGCGGCCAGCGCCCGTCTCCTGCAAGGGCTGCAGAAGGCGAGCCTCACTCCGGCGCCTCGCGCATCCACCCGTTCAGCGTGAGCCCTTCCGGTGTGCGCTCGATGTAGGCGGCGCTCGCCGGGAAGTGCTCGAAGACCACGCTCAGACCTTCCATGATCTCCACCGCCCGATCCACCTCATCGCCCCACAGGCGCGGCAAGTGCGCCACCTGCAGCAGCGCTTGATGCAGTTTGGTCTGGTCGGCGTAGACGACGACGCTGGCGCCAACCGGAACGAAGCGCGTGAAGGGACGGAAAGTGGGGGCGCGGAGCAGGTTCCCCTTGCCGGCCCGGCGTGTGTCGATGATCTGCTGCAAGAGCTCCCGCGTCGTGGCGATCACCACCAGATCGCCGTCGACGAGATAGCTCGGCGCCAGCGCTTCGAGCACCGGGGACGCCAGGCTGCGGTAGGTCTTGCCGCCGTAGTGCACCGCCTCGAAGCCCTGCCCGCCCATGAGGGCGAAGCCTTCGAGACGCTGTTCCAGCTCGCCGAGGCTGCGTACCGCCGCCTCGCCATCCGCTGCCTCGAGCACCAGCGCGGCGTTGGGCAAGGGAACCAAGGCGGTCGGCTTCAGATCCGCGAGGACCAAGACCATCTCGTCCCCGGCCCAGGGCAAGACGTCCTGCCCCAGAGCGAAGGGCAAGCGGTCGAGACCGAAGGGCGTGGCACTCGGTGCGGCGGCGCTCTGCACCGTCGCCGGACTCGAAGCGGCGGCGAAGTGCATCGCTGCGCGGCGCGACGAGCTGTGCATCGAGCCACACTGAAAATCGTCGAAGAGCGTGCGCAGCTGTTGCATCTCTGCCGGTTTGGCGTAGTACACCATCGTCATCCCGGCGGGCACGGAGCGCATGATCTCCTCGCGCCGTGGGGGCGTCGCGCCGGCGGCGGACGCCGCCGGTTCCGCCATGGGCACGAGGCGCTTGAAGTGCACGCCATCGCTGTCCCAGGTCAGGCCCTTGGCGTTCCACTGCGCCGCTCCGGCGTCCAGGCTCACGATCGCCACGCTCTGCCGCCCCAGAGCCTCGAGGGCCGTGGCGCAAGCCGGTTCGCGCAGCACCGAGGCTTCCGACGCCCCGCGGCGGATCTCCAACGCGCCGTGCACCAGCGCGTCGGCCGTGGAGAGGGCGAGGAACTCGCCTTCCTGCACCAAGAGAACGTCGAGGCGCTCGCCGTCACGTACCCGCCAGGCCGGGAGCTCGTCGAAGCGCGTCTCTTCCACCCGCCAGTCCGGCGCCGATTCGCGCAGCACCGCTTCGAGAGCGGAACGGAAGCGCGGCCCGTCGTCGAGCTCGGCGACGAAGAGAATGTCACCCAGGGAGGCACCGTCTTCCGGATAGACGCCCACGGCGAGACGCTGGCGCATCAAGTTGAGCCACAGATCCTGCCGCAGGCTGGTACCGGTGCGCGTCTCGAAGGCGGCGAGTCTTTCCTGCAGCGCCACCAGCTCGGGCGGCGCCACCAGCTCCTCCGGGAGCGAGCGCTTCAGGATGGTCAGCGCCTCATGCGCTTCGGCGCGCTCCCAGGTGTTGGCGAGATCCGAGGCCACCAGCAGGACGCAAGCGCCTCGGGGCATGGACTCGAGCGGACGGCGGAGCTCCGGTTCGGAGACCTCGGCCCGGCAGCCGAGACAAGCTGCGACTCCCCAGATCCACCAGCGAGCGCTGCGCATGGCTCCTCCTGCCGCTGTGGCCCGCGCCCCGCCGCGAGCCGATTCTCTGGCAATACGCCCCGCTGGATGCAGAGGTTACACCGCCGCGGCAGGACGGCGCGCGGGTGGGCGTCGTCTTGCGCCTCCGGCGGCGGATCGCTAACCTGCGCCAAGGTGACCGTGCCTGCTGCCGGTCGCGACGAAGGCGCTGCGCCTCAGGGGACGAAGGTGGGTGGTGGTGATGCACGAGCGCTTCTATACGACCGCCGAGCTCGCCCGCATCTGCGGGGTGAGCATTTCGACCATCAAACGTTGGACCGATTCGGGCCTCCTGCGCTGCTTGCGCACTCCGGGAGGGCACCGCAAATTCCGCCTCCAAGACGTGGCCGAGGCGGCGCGGCAGCTGGGCACCAGCATGGCCGTGCCGGAGACGAGGCCCGCCGCGGAAGTGGACGCGCTCTCGCTCCTCCTCTTGCAGCGCGACCAGGAGGGACTGGTGGCGCGCTTGGCCACGACGCTCGGAGAAGGCGATGCTCCCGGCACCAGCCGCTGGCTCGTCGACCTGCACCGGCACGGCCTCGGCGTGCAGAAGGTGGCGGGGGAGATCCTGCTCGGGGCTCTCGCGGCGGTCCTGACGGAGGTCGGCGACGACTTCGTGCAGCGCCGGGCCTTGCGGCTCGCCGAAGCAGGAGCGCGCCAACTGTCGCTGCAGCTACCGCCGCCGCTCCCCGGCGCACCGAGAGCTTTGCTCGCCGGAGGACAGGGAGAAAACGGTACGCTCTGGCTGGCGCTCGGGGCCCTCGTCCTCGCCGACGAGGGTTGGGAGCGGGTGGATCTCGGCCCGGCGGTGCCGGCTTCGACCGTCCGCGCCGGCATCGGTGTGGTCAGGCCGCGTCTCGTCGTCCTCGCTGCCGCTGCCGCGCCCGAGGCGGAGGCGTTGCAACGGGCCTGCAGCGCGGCCTCGGCTGGGTTCTGCCTCCTCCCGGGAGCGGAGGCACCGGCTGCTGCCCTCGCCGCCTTGCAGCGCCTGGCGCGGAGTCACGCGACGCCGGCAGCTGCCACGGTGGAATAGGCCCACGAGCGCCTGGGTTCTGGAAGCAACGCGGCTCGGCACGGCGGCGCACGAAGGAGACGACAAGTGCGAGAAGGAAAGCGGCGATCCAGGTGGCGCCGTGGCCTCCTCGTCCTCTGCCTTGGCGCGGCGTTGCTCGCGGCCACGCCGCCGTTTTCCTTCGGAAGGGGCGAGGAAGAGAAGGGCAAGGATTCACTCCGGGATGTGCTCCAGTCGCTCCTCCTCCCCGATCTCGACGGCAACAATGTTTCGATCGGCAGCTTCCTCGGCGAGGGCCCCGTGGTGCTGGACTTCTGGGCCACCTGGTGCAAGCCCTGCCTCCTCGCCATGCCCGAGCTGCAGGAGCTGTACGCCGAGCTCGCCCCGCGCGGCTTGCGTGTCGTCGGCATCAACGAGGACGGCCCGCGGAACGCCACGAAGGTGCGGCCCTTCTTGCAGACGAACGGCTACACCTTTCCCGTCCTCCTCGATCTGAACCGCGAGGCGCAGCGGCGTCTGCATGCCATCGCTTTGCCGACGACGCTCGTGCTCGACAAAGACGGCGTGGTCTTGCACTCCTCCTTCGGTTATCGACCCGGGGAAACGGCAAAGCTGCGCAGCTTGCTCGAGCCGCACCTGACACCCAAGAGCGAATGAAGCGCGCCGCGCTCTGTTGCGTCGCTGCGGCGCTCGGCCTGGTTCCGGCTTCCGCCTGGCCGCAGATCACCTTCTCCAACCTCCTCGAGGGTCGGGTCGGCAAGGATCCGCAGGATCCCCGTCCCGCCGTGCCGGACGACCGCGCCACCTTCTTCGATCAGTTCCACCTGGACTGGGCCCGTGACGCGCTATTGCTCGGCTTCCGCTTCGAGCACTACGTCGCCTCCGAGGACGCCTCCCTCGGCTACTCCGAATTCGTGCAGCGCTACGCCGCCTGGCAGGACCGCGGTCTCGAGGTGCGGGTGGGGAACTTCCAGGCCCTCTTCGGTCGCGGTCTCGTGCTGCGCGCCTTCGAGTTGCCCGGCGTGGTGCGGGAAGAGCAGTTCCGTCAATTCGGCTACAGCCGGGATCTCGACGGCGGACAAGTGCGCTATCGGCGCGGTTCCCTCGATCTGATGGCGCTCACCGGTCAGCCGCGCCGCGCCGACGAGCCCCCCGGAACCGAGCGGCGTGGTCTGGCCTCCGGGGCGCAGGCGGCAGGGCAGCTGGTGAAGGGGCTCCGTCTCGGCGGGGAGTACCTGCGCCTCGACCCGCAGGATGGCGGCCCCACCACGCACATCCCCGGCGGCTTCGCCCAGGTCGCCTTCGAACCCTGGCTCTCCCGGCTCGGTCTTCGTGCTCTCACCCTCGGAGCCTATGGGGAGTACGCCCATGCCATCGATCTCGACCCCAGTGCGTCGGTGAGCCCGGATGTCGATCCCGACGAAGGACGGGCGCTGTACGTGGGCACGGATGTTTCGCTGCCGCTTTTCCTCCCGGGCCTGCGCGCTGCGGCGAGCTGGGAGTACAAGGACTACGACAACTTCGCCCTGCCCGGTACGGTGAACGAACCGCCGACGCTGGTGCGCGAGCACACCATGGCGCTGCTCAACCGCAGCACCCATGTGCTCGAGCCGGCGCAAGAAGAGGGCTACCAGTTCGAAGCGCGCCTCGATTGGCGGCAGCGCGCCGATCTGACCTTGAACTGGAGCCGGGCGGAGAACTCCGACTCGCGCCGCTTCGAGGAGTTCTTCGCCGAGCTCGCCGGCCATCGGGGCCTCTTCACGCTCAGCCTGTTCGCCGACCTGGCGGAGGACGGAAGCGCCATCCCGCCGGTGCGCGAGCGCGAAACCTACGGCACCTACGCCGTGGTACCGCTCCACGGCGATCACAGCCTGGAAATCGAGCTGGCGCGGATGCGGGGCAGCCGCGACTCGAGCCCGGCGGACATCCCTTTCGAAGATCGCTACGCTTCCCTCACCTGGGCCTGGGCCGAACGGATCTCTCTCGGCGTCGTCACCACCTCCACCGATGATCCGGGCGATCCGGGCGCCGGCGAACCGGACCCGAGCACCGGACGTTACCCGCGGCAGGACTTCACCTCCGTGGGCGCGCGGCTGCGACTCGCTCGGCATCACGATCTTCTCGGCTTCTGGGGCAAACGCCGGGGCGGCATTGCCTGCACCGCCGGCACCTGCTACGTCGTGCCCGCCTTCGACGGCGCCAGCCTGCAGCTACTCACCCGCTTCTGAAGTCTTCACCCGACCCCGGGGATCGCCGTGCGGAGGGTTGCTTCCCGCGCGGGGCTCCGCCTCGGCGGCGCGCAACCCCGCCTGCCGTCCGCCTCTGCGCGGCGCATTTTTCGTGTTGACGCTGCCGCCATCGTCCCTTGACTCTGGTCGACGCTGACCGGGCGGTTGGGACCGGTGGGGTGGGGTGACGAATGGTCGGCGTTTTGCTGGATGGCCGCGAGTGCGGTTTCGCTGCGAATGCATTCGCGGAGGATGTGGCGCATTTCCTGGCCCGCGAGGGCCAGCCGACCCATCTCTTCCTACTGGTCCCGACCCCCGTCCAAGCCCCTCGACTCCTGCACACGGTGCGGCGCCCCGATCGACCGGCGGCGCGTCTGGAATCGATCTCCAGCGTGGAAACGCTCCAGACGCCTCTCGATGACCGCAGTCTGGGCGTTGCCGTCGCCGCGCTAGCGCAACAACTCGAACCACAAGTGACGGCGCATCGCCTGACCGCGCTGCACGCCATCGGCCTCGATCTGTCCGCCCAGGTCGCGCGCGCGCTGCACGCCCACACGGGCCTGCCCTATTTCGTCACCCCGCGCCATCCGGACCTCAACCGCGGCGATGCCGCTTTCCGCGCCCGGGCCGGGGCGGCGCTGCGGAGCGCCCACTCGCTCCTCGTCTTCGACGGCACCACACCGCGCCTCGTGCAGGAGCGCTTCGGTGTGCTGCCACCCCGCGTGGACGTGCTCGCCCGCGGCGTGGACCTCGACACCTTCCGGCCCTTGCCCCGACCGAAGCGGATGAAGCAGGCGGAGATGCTGCTCGGGCGCCGCGAGCTGCGCGGGCGCCTCGAAGGTTTGGACTGGTTGCAGAGCTTCGTCGTCCTCGCGGTGGAGTCCCGCGAGGATCGCCACGGCTTCGAGCAGCTCCTCTTCGCCCTCCCGGAGCTCTTGCGCCTGCAGCCGGCCTTGCAGGTGGTGGCGGTGGGCGCAGGCGACCCGCTCACCGACGGGCTGCGGGCGGCGCTGGCGGCCGGGCGGGCCGAGCTACTCCACGACGTGGTGGCGACGAGCGAGCTCTGCCAGCCGCTGGTGGACCATCTGGAACGCTTGCAGCTCGAGCACCGGGCGGAAGATTGGTGGCGCGTCGCGGCCAGGATCGAGCCGGAGCGGCGAGTGCGCTTCGTCGGCCGGGTGACGCGTACGGAATTCGCCGCCTTGCTGCGCTTGTCCGATGTCTTCGTCATGCCCGGCACCGCCTCGCGTCCGCCTTCGCAGATGCTCTTCGAGGCCTTGGCGTGCGGCGTGCTACCGCTGGCCAGTGACCAAGCCGGCATCGACGCGGTGGCCCGCTTGGTGAGCGAAGGGATTTCGCCGGAGATCGGGCGACTGTGCGTGCTGCGCGTCGAGGCGCCGCCGGTGCGCGAGCTCGAGGAGAAGATCGGACGCCTGGCGCGGCTCCGGCCCGAGCTCGGCGAACCGCTGCGGGCTCTGGCCACGGCGGGTTTCGACGGCGGCCGCGCCGCCACCGATCTGCGCCGCGTCTACGCCGAGGTCGCGCCGGCACCGGCCTGATTCGTCGGGGAGGCAACGGCTTGCCCAGCCAACAAGTGGCTCTGATGGCGCAGGATTACTTCGAGCTCGCCTACGAGCTGCAGATGCAAGGCGATCTGGAGCGGGCGGTCCATTACTACCAGCGTTCGCTGGACTGCATGGAGAGCCCCGAGGCCTACACCTTCATGGCCTGGACGCGGAGCATGCGGGGCGAGTACGAAGGCGCCATCGAGCTGTGTCGCCGCGCCATCGCTCTCGACGCCGACTTCGGCAACCCCTGGAACGATATCGGCGCCTATCTCCTCGCCCTCGGGCGCTGCAACGAAGCCATTCCTTTCCTGGAGCAAGCGCTGCGCTGCCCGCGCTACCTCACCTACCACTACGCCCATTACAACTTGGGCCGGGCCTACGAGAAGCTCACCGACTTCGAGCACGCCATCCGCAAGTATCGTGAGGCGCTCTCGCTCGAGCCCGGTTACCTGCTGGCTCGCCAGGCCCTCGAGCGCCTCGAACGTCTCGAAGTCCGCCCCGCCCGACTGTAGTCGGCGCGGTTCCTGCCGCCCTTGTCGACGCCGCGCCGACCTCCCTACTATGGAGGAGGGAGCAGCTATGGCGAAGACAGAGGACAAGGGCGCGAACGGCCTCGCCACCACCTTGCAACGCTTCACCGTGGCGGGCGCCCCGGAGCTCTGCACTCCTCTCCCGGACCAGTGGGTGCGCTGCTGGTCCTGCGGCCATGCTTGCAAGATTCCGCCAGGCCGTCCGGGCATCTGCCAGGTGCGCTTCAACGAGGCCGGCACTCTGCGCGTCCCTTCGGGCTACGTGGCCGCTCTCATGTGCGATCCCATCGAGAAGAAGCCCTTCTTCCACGCTCTCCCGGGCACCGAAGCCCTGAGCTTCGGCATGCTCGGTTGCGACTTGCACTGCGCCTACTGCCAGAACTGGGTCACCTCGCAAGCCCTCCGGGACCCCGCGGCGGTGGCGCCGGCGCGCCCGATGAGCGCCGCAGAGCTGGTGGAGCTGGCCGGGCGCCACGGCGCCACCACCCTCGCCAGCACCTACAACGAACCGCTCATCACCTCCGAATGGGCGGTCGAGGTCTTCCGGCTGGCCAAGGCACAGGGCCTCGTCACCGCCTACATCTCCAACGGCAACGCCACCCCCCAGGTGCTGCAATATCTGCGGCCCTGGGTCGACCTTTATAAGGTGGACTTGAAGAGCTTCCGGGACCGCAACTACCGCAGCCTGGGCGGCCGGCTGGATCGCATCCTCGCCACCATCCCCCTCCTGGTGGAGATGGGCTTCTGGGTCGAGGTGGTGACGCTGGTGATCCCGGGGTGGAACGACTCCGACGCCGAGCTCGCCGACATCGCCCGCTACCTGGTGCAGATCTCCCCGGACATCCCCTGGCACGTGACGGCTTTCCATCAGGACTACAAGATGACCGACCGGTCGAACACACCGGTCGCCACCCTGCTGCGCGCCTGCGAGCGCGGCCGCGACGCCGGCTTGCATCACGTGTACGCCGGGAACTTGCCGGGACGCGTCGGCGCCTGGGAGAACACCCATTGCCCGGGCTGCGGCCTGGCGGTCATCGAACGCTACGGTTTCCAGGTGCTGCGGTACCGGCTGCGCTCCGGCCGCTGTTCCCGTTGCGATCGCGCCATCGCCGGCGTGTGGCAGGCGCCGGCGCTCGTTCCCACGGTGCTCGCCACCTGATCCGCCGCGTCCTCCGGATTCTTGCACCCTGGCTCGGGAAGCGCCGACGCTTGCCCCTCCACGAAGGCGGGGTATAATGAAGCACATGATCGCACCTCCCGAGCTCTTCAGGCACTACCCCGAGCTCCGCCAGCGTCTCGCGTGGACGCCTTTGGCGCGGCCGACGCCGGTCGAGCTCTTGCCGCGGCTCCAGGCCCACGTCCGCGGGCCAGCGATCTGGCTCAAGCGCGAGGACCGCACGAGCGAGCGTTTCGGTGGCTCGGAAGCCCGAGAGCTGGAGTTCCTCTTCGGCGTCGCCCTCCGGCGGGGCTCGCGGCGGCTCCTCGCCTTCGGTCATGCCGGCAGCCGGCCCTGCTTGGCGCTCACCGCTTTCGCCCAGCATTTCGACTTGGAGACGATTCTCGCCCTGAGGGGCAGGGGCCCCGACCCAGTGGGGCGCGACACGCCGCCGCTGGAGCGGAGCTTCGGCGCCGATCTGCACCGGTTGGACGGCGGCCCCGTCGCGTTCCTCCGTCTGCTGCGGCGCTGCACGGCCCGTGCGCCACGGCGCGGCGGCCCGCGCCTGCCCTTCGTGGTCTGGCCGTGGCGCGCGGCGCTGTTCGGCGCCCTCGGCACGGTCAACGCCGTCTTCGAGCTGCAACGCCAGATCCGCTGCGGCATCCTGCCCGAACCTGAGCGGCTCTACGCCGGCACGGATTCCACCGCCACCCTGGCCGGCCTGGCCCTGGGCTGCGAGCTGGCGGGCCTTCGCACCGTGGTCGTCTGCCCGCCTGGGCAGGCGGTGCGCCAGCGCGCCCTGCGCCTGGCGCGGCGGAGCGACACTTTCCTCCGCCGCCATGTGCACGACTTTCCAGCCCACGCACTCCTGGCGGGGCGCTTGGTGAGCGTTGCTGCAACCGCCGCGAGCCCTACGCCCCGACAGGCGCGGACGCTGCTCCGCGAGGTGGAAGGGGTGGCGCTCGACTCCGCGGCCGGCGCCGCGGCGATGGCGCTCCTGGTCGCAGACTGCCGGGATGGTGCGGTGCGCGCCCCCTGTCTCTTCTGGTATACGGACCCGCCACCGTTGCAGAGGCCGGCGGCCTCTGTCGAGGCGCTGCCCGGCGAATCCCGCACCTTCACCGTGCCCTCGTGATGTCCATCCGCAACGTCGCCATCATCGCCCACGTGGATCACGGCAAGACCACGCTGGTGGACCAGATCCTGCGGCAGTGCCACGTCTTCCGTGCCGGCCAGGAGGTCCGAGAGCGCGTCCTCGACTCCAACGACCTGGAGCGCGAGCGCGGCATCACCATCCTGGCCAAGAACATCGCGGTCACCTGGAAGGATGTACGCATCAACCTGGTCGACACGCCGGGCCACGCCGACTTCGGTGGCGAGGTGGAGCGAGTTCTGAAGATGGCCGATGGCGTCCTGCTGCTCGTCGACGCCTTCGAAGGCCCCATGCCGCAAACGCGCTTCGTGCTGCAGAAAGCCCTGCAGCTGGGCTTGAAGCCCATCGTCGTCATCAACAAGGTGGACCGGCGCAACTCCCGGTCCCTGGAAGTGCTGGACGAAGTCTTCGAGCTCTTCGTCGAGCTCGAGGCCAACAACAACCAACTCGACTTCCCCACCCTCTATGCCGCCGGCCGCGAGGGCTGGGCCGTGAGCGAGCTGGACGAGCCGCGGCGCGACCTGGTGCCGCTGCTGGACGCCATCGTCGAGCACGTGCCGCCGCCGCCCGTGGTCGAAGGCCCGCTGCAGATGCTGGTGACCACCCTCGACACCAGCGACTACGTCGGCCGCATCGGCATCGGCCGGGTCTTCCGCGGCACGCTCCAAGCCCAGGAGCCCGTGCTGCTCCTCAAGCGCGACGGCACCAGCGAGAAGAACAGCATCCGCCAGCTCTTCGTCTTCGACGGCCTCGGCCGGCGGGAGGTGAAGGAGGTGCAGTGCGGCGATATCTGCGCCGCCGTCGGGCTCGAAGGCGTGGACATCGGCGACACCATCACCGACCCGGAATCCCCGGAGCCGGTGCACTTCGTCGCCGTCGACGAGCCGACGCTCTCCATGAGCTTCCTGGTCAACGACAGCCCGTTCTTCGGCAAGGAAGGCAAGTACGTCAGCAGCCGCCACCTGCGCGAGCGCTTGCTCAAGGAGGCGGAGCGCGACGTGGCCCTGCGCGTCGAGGAGACCGCCAACACCGATACCTTCCGGGTCTCGGGCCGCGGCATCCTGCACCTGTCCATCCTCATGGAGAACATGCGGCGGGAAGGCTACGAATTCATGGTCGGCCAGCCGCGGGTCATCTACAAGGAGATCAACGGCCGCAAGGCGGAACCCGTGGAAGTGCTGACGGTGGACGTGCCGCAGGATCTGGCGGGCACGGTGATCGAGTACGTCGGCACCCGCCGGGGCACGCTGGTGCAGATGCAGCAAGGTGCCGAACGGACCCGGCTCGAGTTCCACGTGCCGAGCCGCGGCTTGATCGGCTTCCGCAGCCGCATGCTGCGCGCCACCTCCGGCGAGATCGTCATCAACCACCGCTTCTACGAGTACGAGTACTTCAAGGGCTCGATTCCACAACGCCAGACCGGTAGCATCGTCTCCATGGCCGAGGGCATCGCGGTGGCGTATGCGCTGGACGCCTTGCAGGACCGCGGCCGCTTCTTCGTCGAACCGGGCGACAGGCTCTATACCGGGCAGGTGATCGGCGAGAACTCCAAGGAGGGTGACATCCTGGTCAACGCCCAGCGCGGCAAGAAGCTCACCAACATGCGCGCCGCCGGCTCGGACCGCAACATGAAGATCGCGCCGGCGATCAAGATGAGCCTGGAGGAAGTCCTCGAGTACTTGAACTCGGACGAGCTGGTCGAGATCACGCCCCAGAGCATCCGGATGCGCAAGACCCTGCTGGACGAGAACGCCCGCAAGCGTGCGGTGAAACAGCCGGCAGGAGAACCGTCCGCCTGAGGCCTAGTGTTTCAGTGGGAGCCCGTCTCCAGGCTGCGGTAGATCTGCAGGTGGCGCACGGCGCTCTGCTTGCGCCCGAGCTCATCGTAGAGATGCGCCAGGTTGAAGTGCGCGTCGGCGTGCTGCGGATCGGCACGGATGGCTTGCTGGTACGCTTGCACCGCCTCCAGCGTGCGGCCGCCTTCCTGCAGCAGCACACCCAGGTTGTAGGCCGCGGTGGCATCTTCGGCCTCGGCCCGCAGAGCCGCGCGGTAGTGCGCTTCGGCGCCGCGGCGGTCGCCGGCTTCGTGCAGCAACCGCCCCAGGTTCACGTGTGCATCCACGTGCGCCGGATCGAGGGCGAGGGCGCGCCCATAGGCCTCCTGCGCCTCCGCCGCATCCACCGTCTCCAGCTCGCAGGCAAGCTCATACCAGTCCTCGGCGCCCAGGGCCTCGGCACGGCTTTCCGCCGCCTGCGCCGCCTGCCGCACCAGGGGTTCCACCCCCTGGGACAACTCCGCCACCTGGAAGTCGAAGAGCGTCTGCCCCGACTCGGGCAGCCAGCTGCTGTCGCCGTCCCGCACCAGGACGCGTTCGCCGTCGGAGAGGATGCGCAAGCCGGCGAGCTCGCGTCCGACGGGCAACTGGCGGCGCAAGCTGGCGAGGGCGCGCTTCACCCGGCGGGGCGAAAGCTGCTGGGAGAGCTCCTTCGCCGTGCGCAGCAGCACCAGATCCTGGAAGGTGAAGCGGTATTCGCCCCGCGGGCCGCGCCGCGGTTCGAGGAAGGCGGCGCGCACGTAGGCATACACGCGGCTCGCCGGCACGTCGAGGAGACGGGCGGCCTCGCTCACGGTGTAGCCGTGAGGGAAGGGCGGCCGGCGACGACGCTCGAGCTGCTTCTGCACGAATACCACCGTGGTTCCAGATAACACAGCCGCCGGGGCTTGGGAAGCATCTTCCGGATGCAGCAGCGGCGCGGGGAAGCGGCTCGCTGCCCGTGCGTCGGAAGTCGAGCCGGGCCAGCCCACGGGGAGGCCGAGGCTCGGAGCCGGACGCGTGATGCCGTGGGAGGGAGCGCGGCGGGAAGCTACTTGGCGGCGCGCTTGCGCACGCCTTTGGCGGCGGCCTTGCGAGGGGTCGCCTTGGCGGCAGGATGGGGCGCGGCCCCGCCGCCGGAGATCTGGGCCAGGCTCGCCTTCAGCGCCTCCATGAGGTCGATCACCTGGGCCTTGGGGGCTTCGCTGGGGGCGAAGGTGACTTCCTCGCCCTCGATCTTCTGCGTGATGACCTGCATCACCCGTTTGTGCACGTCGTCCTCGTACTTCTCCGGTTGGAACTTGTCGGAGATCGACTGCTCCACCAGCTGGCGCGCCAGCTTGAGCTCGCTGTCCTTGACCTCGGTCTTCGGCCGCGGCACGTCGGCGAAGGCGCGCACCTCCTTGGCGTAGTGCAGCTGCTGCATCACCAGGCCGTCGCCGACGGCGCGCACCATCACCAGGTATTGCTTGCCCCGCGCCGCGTACTTCGCCAGCCCCGCCAGCCCCCGCTCCGCCATGGTGTGGGCGAGCAGCTTGTAGGCGCGCTCGCCGCCCTTCTCCGGCGCCAAGTAGTAGGCCTTGTCGAAGTAGACCGGGTCGATCTTGCCCAGGTCGACGAACTCCTCGATGGCGATGGCCTTGGTGGCTTCCTCTTCCAGCGCCTTGATCTCGTCGGCGGTGAAGACGACGAAGCGGTCCTTGGCGTACTCGTAGCCCTTGACGGTGGCGTCGCGCTCCACCTTGAGGTCGTCTTTCGGGCACCAGGTCTGGTATTTGACGGGAGAGCCGCACTTCTGGTGCAGCATGCGGAAGGAAATGGCCTCGGACGACTCCACCGTGGTGAACAGCTTCACCGGGATGGAGACGAGACCGAAGGATATGGTGGCCGAAGCCAAGGGCCGCGGTGCCATGGTGTTATTATAAGGATGGATCGCCTATGAACAAGGACGATTCTCGCCGCCGCTCACGTCTGGAGCCCTATCGCGCCAAGCGCTCGGCGCAGCGCACGCCGGAGCCCTTCGGCGGCGCTGGCCCGCGCCCGCGCCTCTTCTGCGTGCAGAAGCACGCCGCCCGCCGCCTGCACTACGACTTTCGCCTGGAGTGGGGCGGCACCCTATGGTCCTGGGCCGTGCCCAAAGGACCGTGCCTCGATCCGCAGGTGAACCGCCTCGCGGTGCAAGTCGAAGATCATCCGGTGGACTATGCCGATTTCGAAGGCGTCATCCCGGCCAAGGAATACGGCGCCGGTGCCGTCATCGTCTGGGACCTGGGACGCTGGTTGCCGCTCGACGACCCGGACACCTTGGAAGCGACGGGCAAGCTGCACTTCGAGCTGCACGGCTACAAGCTGCGCGGCACCTGGCTCTTGCTGCGCACTCGCGGCAAGGACTGGCTCCTGCGCAAGAAGCCCGACGCTTGGGCCAGCGCCACGAATGCGAGCAACGAAGAATCGGTGCTCTCGGGCCTCAGCCTGGAGGAACGGCGCGACGGGCAAGCGCGCACGGCTTCCAACCTCGCCGCCCTAGAGGAGCTCGGCGCGCCCCGCCGCGCCGTGGACGCCCGCAGCCTCGACCTGACGCTGGCGGAAACGGCGCCCGCAGCCTTCTCCGGACCGGAGTGGATCTTCGAGCTCAAGTACGACGGCTACAGGGTGCTCGCCGCCCGCGAGCAAGGCCGGCCCTTGCTGCGCTCGCGCAACGGCAACGATCTCACCCCGCTCTTCCCCGAAATCGCTCGCGTACTCCGCACCCTGCCCTACGACGGCCTCGTCCTCGACGGCGAGCTCGTGGTGCCCGACGACCAGGGCAAGCCGGAGTTCCAGGCCCTGCAACAGCGCAGCCAGCTGCGCCGCAGCCGCGACATCGATGTCGCCGCCGTACGGCGGCCGGCGGCGCTCTACGCCTTCGATCTCCTCGCCTTCGAGGGCTTCGACCTGCGTGGCCTGCCGCTGCACGAGCGCAAGCGCCTGCTCCAACCCCTGGTGCCACGCTACGGACCCTTGCGACTCGCCGAACACGTGCTCGAGCACGGCATGGCGATGTTCGAGAGCGTGCGCCAGCTCGGCTTCGAAGGCGTCATCGCCAAGCGCGCCGATTCGAAGTACGTCGGCCGCCGCACCCCGCAATGGCTCAAGATCGTGGTGGAGCGGACGGGAGATTTCGTCGTCTGCGGCTTCACCGCGCCGCGCGGCCAGCGCACCGGTTTCGGCGCCTTGGAGCTCGGAGCCCACTCTGCGGGCGGCCTCGTCTACGCCGGTCGTGTCGGCACCGGTTTCGACGACACCCAGCTGCGCACGATGCGCGCCGCCCTCGACCCCATGGTGCAACCGGAACCACCGTGCACCGGGGCCCCCGCCGACCCGGAGACGCGCTGGGTCCGTCCCGAGTGGGTGGTGGAGGTGCGCTTCAAGGAGGTGACGCGGGACGGTTTGCTGCGGGCGCCGGTGTTCGTCCGCTGGCGCGACGACAAAGCGCCGCAGGAATGCACCCTCCCTGCCGGGCGCTGGTCGGAGGCGGCGGCCGAGGACGCGAGCGCCGCGGAGACGGCGAGCGACGAAGGAGCGGCGGGCGAGGCAGCCACGGGGGATGCTGCCACGAGCGACGCAGAGGACATCGAGGCGGATGCGTCGGGCGACGACGGCGACGCGCCGGTTGCCGCGGCGAGCGCCTCCCGAGCCGCGCCGCCGACCCCGCACACCTTCCAGTTCTCCAACTTGGACAAAGTGTTCTGGCCAGAGGAAGGCACGACGAAGGGCGCCCTCATCGAGTACTACCGCACCGTCGCCCCCTGGCTCCTGCCCTATCTCCGCGACCGGCCGCTGGTGCTGACGCGCTACCCGGACGGCATCACCGGCAAAAGCTTCTATCAGAAGAGCGCCCCCGAATTCGTACCCCGCTGGATTCGCCGGGTGCGGGTGTGGAGCGACAGCTCGGAACGGGAGATCGAGTACTTCCTCTGCGACGACGAGGACGCCCTCCTCTACATCGCCAACCTCGGTGCGATTCTGCTGCACGTGTGGCCGAGCCGGGCGCAAACGTTGCAGCACCCCGACTGGTGCATCCTCGATCTGGATCCGAAAACAGCGCCGTTCCTCCACGTCGTGCGTCTCGCCCGCGCCATCCACGCGCTCTGCGAAGAGATCGGCCTCGAGTCCTTCGTCAAGACCACCGGCTCCACCGGCCTGCACGTACTGGTACCCCTCGGCGGGCAGTGCACCTTCGAGCAGTCCCGCCAGCTGGGCTCGCTGCTGTCCCGTGTCATCGAGGCGGAGCACGCCGACATCGCCACCACGGTGCGCAACCCGGCACTGCGCGGCGGCCGCGTCTACCTGGACTTCTTGCAGAACCGGCACGGGCAGCTGCTGGTGGCGCCTTATAGCGTGCGACCCCTGCCCGGCGCCCCGGTGTCGGCGCCGCTGCGCTGGAGCGAGGTCACCCCCCGTCTCACGCCACGGCAGTTCACCCTGCACAACCTGCGAGCGCGGCTGTCGCGCCAGCGCCGCGATCCGTTGCTCCCCATCCTGACCGCGAAGCCCGACCTCCTCGGCGCGCTGGGAGCGCTCGGGCTCCGGCTCGAGCGCCTCGAGGAACGAGGACGCCGCGCTTGACCGCGTCGACCGGCGACCCTAAGGTGACCGTACGCTGAGCGCCGCTGCACCTGTGCGACGGGAGGTTCTCGTGTCCCCCCACTCCGTGCGCGCCGTTCCGCTCGCTCTCCTCTGCCTCGCCGCCATCGCCGCGGCGCCCCACCACGTTCCCGGCACCGACGCGGACCACCCGCGAGTGAAATATGCCGATTCCCTGGTGTCGCTGAACGACCGCTGCGCCGTGCGGCTGAACAAGCTGAACCCCAAGATCCCGGCGGTCTACGTCAACGCCCAGCCGATCGGTTTCTGCTGAACCCCTTGCCCCGGGGTCTTCGTGAAAGACCCGACCCCCTACCTCACCGCTCGCGGCATCGCGCTCCGCAGCTGGTTCGACGCCTCCAAACCGGCGCGCCTCGACTCCCTGCATTGCGCCCGGGTGAACTGGGAGTTCTATTACTTCGCCGCTCCCGCCGAGCGCCAGCGCTTCGCGGCCGCTCCGGCGGCATACTGCAGCCTGGTGACCGATCCGGTGAGCCGCATGCGTTTCCGCCCCACGGCGAAGTCGCCGCACACGCAGCACGCCGGCGTGCCCTATTACTTCCAGTCGGCGGAAAACCTGAAGAGGTTCGCCAGCATGCCGGACAGCTTCGACACGCCGAGGTACCGGATGCGCGATCTCGGCATGCAGCCGCCAGCGGCCAAGTGATCCCCCGGCGCGGCGCTCCAAGGTGCCGCGCCGCGTCGGCACTTCGCCGCCGCTTTCGCAGCTCGCAGTGCGAACCAGGCGCTTCGCGGTACGCTGAGGCGCCTTCGTCCTCCGTCGCACCGCACCGAGGCGCGTCTGGAAGGCGCGCCACCTCCTGCCCCCCTGCACAACGCACGGTCACGATCCTTGCTGGATCCAGAGGGCGGGCTTCGCCGCGGGGGCGGAGCGCGCCCGGAACCGCCAGCCGGGAACACCATGACCAGGATCTCTTCCGCCTTCGGGAACGACAACGAGCCTCTCGCCGGCCCTGCGGTCGGATCACGACCACAGAAGGAAGGCGCACGGAAGCTGCCGCTTCTCGCCGTTCTCCTGCTCGCCATTGTCGTCGCCGCTAGCGCCTCCAGCGCTGCCCACGCCGCCACGCCGGCGGGGCCCGAGTTCCGGGTCAACTCCGCCGTCGCCGATTCGCAGTCCCTGGCGCGGGGCACGCGCCGCGGCCGCAGCGTGGCGCGCGGCGGCTCCGCCACCATCGTCGTCTGGCAGAGCGCCCTCCAGGATGGGAGCGGCTTCGGCGTCTACGCCCAGCGTTACAACGCCACGGGTGGGCGGGTGGGCGGCGAGTTCCGCGTCAACAGCACCACCGCGGGCGATCAGGCCTTGCCAGGAGTGGATCTGGACACCGGGGGGAACTTCGCGGTGACCTGGGCGGGCTCCGGACCCGGCGACACTCAGGGTATCTTCGCCCGCGCCTACGACGCCGCCGGCAATGCGCGTGGCGGCGAGATCGCGGTCAACACCACGACGGCGGGCGCGCAGGACGATCCCGATCTGGCCATGGACAACGGCGGCGCCTTCGTCGTCGTCTGGTGTGGCGCCGGGCCCGGCGACCCCGAGGGCATCGTCGCCCGCATGTTCAGCAGCAACGGCACCCCCAGGACGGCGGAGATCCTGGTCAACAGCGACACCACGGGTGTGCAGTCCCATCCCAATATCACTTCCGACTCGAACGGCGACTTCGTCGTCGTCTGGGAGAGCCCGGGCCCGAGCGGCGACCACGACATCTATTTCCGGCGCTTCGACAGCAACGGCACACCGCAGGGCAGCCAGGGTCTCGTGAACGCGATCACCGCCGGCGAGCAGCGCCATCCGGCGGTGTCCCGCGCCTCCAATGGCAACTTCGTCGTGGCCTGGGAAACCGACGTCGGCCCTGGCGACACGGACATCCACATGCGCCGCATGAGCGGCTCCGGATTCCCTCTCGCCGCGGAGACCCTCGTGCACGGCGCTTCCAGCGGCGTGCAGAAGGACCCGTGCCTCCAGCTCGACACCGGCGGCGAGTACGTCGTCGGCTGGACGAGCGACGACGACCCGACTGCCGGCGTGGATTGGAACGTACGGGTGCAGCAGTTCAGCAAGGACGGCTTCGCCGTCGGCAGCGAGGAAGTGGCCAACTCCACCCTCGCGGGCAACCAATCCGCTGCCTCCGTGGCCTTGGATGCCTTGGAGCAGTTCGTCATCGTCTGGGAAGGGAACGGCAGCGGCGACGCGGACGGAGTCTTCGGGCGTCGTTACGGCCTCCAGGCCAACGTGGACATCGGCCTGGTGATGACGACGAGCAATCCGAACCCGCGCGAGGGCGATACGATCCTGTTGACGTTGACCGTGGTGAACCATGGCCCCGACATCGCCACCAACGTGAACATCGCCGCGCCGCTCCCTGCGGGCCTCACCTATGTCTCCGACATCGCGACCCAGGGGAATTGGTCGAGCAGCACCGGCGTCTGGCAGATCAGTTCCATGGCGGTGCAGTCGACCGACGTGCTGCAGCGCACCCTCCGCGTCGACACCGGCACCGCCGGCCTCACCCTCAGCTGCGCCGCCAGCTTGAGTTCTCTCGGCCAAACCGACCCGGTGGCGAGCAACAACGTGGCGACGCTCGACGTGACGCCGCAGCGCCATCTCCTGCGCTTGTCGGCGTCCCAGAGCGGCAGCACGCTGCTCCCCGGCCAGGCCCCGGTCCCGGTGTATCGCTTGCGGGTCGTCAATGCCTCCACCGCGGCCGAGACGCTGCTCACCCTCGACGGCACCAACAACACCTCCGGACCGGGAACGCCGGCGGAGCGCGATGCCGAGTGGGAGGCGTTGACTCTCGGCGTCGAAGGCGGAAGCACGCTGGCGACGGCGGCCTTCAACGCCGGCCGGGCTCACTTCGGCAGCTGGTCGCTCCCCATCGCGGCCGGGGACAGCGTGACCCTCGTCCTCCGCGGTGCCCCGTCGCTGGCAGCGCGGGATGGCGACGTCCTCGACCTGCATCTCGATGCCACCGACCTGGGCCACTCCGGCGTGAGCACGATCCAGGTTTCCGGGAGCCTCGATCCTGCCGGCTCCTTCCTCGTCAATGGCATGTCGGCGGCGCAGATCACGGTGCACGAGGTTCCCGCCAGCACCTTCTTCGCCGGCACGGCACGCAATCTCGCTTTCGACATCACGCTCCCGGCCAACGGCTACAGCCCCGACGTGCTGGAGAAGCTGAACCTCTTCAACCACGGCACTGCCGCCCACGGGAGCGACATCGAGGTCCTGCAGGCGTGGGTGGACGACGGCAACGGTCGTTTCCAGGACGGCGAAGAGCGCCTGCTCGGGACCTTGGTCTTCACCGGCAACCGCTGGGAGCTCACCGGTCTCGGCGAGACCGTGCCGGTCGGCGGACTGCGGGTCTTTTTCACCATCAGCCTCGGCGCTGGCGCCGGCTTGGGACGCACCATCCGGCTCGGTCTGAGCGGCGACCCGGACATTCCCATCGGCATGGCGAGCGGCAACGACGGGCCCGTCGACGGTTCGGTGGCGAACCGCTTCTCCCAGTCCGTGAGCACGGCCGACCGCGTCGTCTTGAGCGCCGTCGCCCTGGAGACGCGGCCGGTGCGGCCCAGTACACAGAGCTTCCTCCTCCTGCAGCTCTCGGGGACGAACAGCTACCCCGCGGAGAAGACCTTGACCGAGCTCGCGCTGACGAACGTCGCCACGAGCGCGAACGGCGGCAGCAGGGCGCAGCTCGATGCTTCCCTCGAGCAGCTGCAGCTGGTGGACGACAGCAACAACAACGGCTTCCTGGAGGGGAGCGACGCCGTCCTCGCCAGTAGCTTCTTCTCCGGGGGCCGCGCCTTCTTCGAGGGCCTGACCTGGACCCTCAGCGCGGGAGCGTCGCGCTCCCTCTTCGTCGTCGGCGCTGTGGCGCTGCAGGGCGCCGCGGACGGCGACGAGCTCGGCGCCCAAGTCGTCGGGGCCTTGGACGTGACCTTCCTGGACCCGACCTCCGTCGTCGCCAGCTGGCCTTTGGATTCGACCGGTCGCGGTCGGGTCGACGGCATGGTGGCAGCGCAGCTCACGAACTATGGCGCCGCCGGGGTCACCTTGGGGCCGAACGAGGGCCCCGCCTTGGCGCTGGACCTCGGCCTGCCGCGCAACGGCTACGCCGACGACGTCCTGCGCGGCTTGAGCCTGGTGGAAAACGGCAGCGCCACCGCCGCCGATCTCGCCGACGTCCGCCTGTGGCGCGATGGCGGCGACGGCGCCTTCACCCCGGGAAGCGGCGACGACGCCGAGATCGCCCCACTCGTTTTCGTGGACGGTCTGTGGAAGAGCCCGCAGCTCGCCACCCCGATCGGCGCCAGCGGCCTGCGCCTGTTCGTCGGCGTCACCGTGGCTGGGGCACCGGCGGATTCCGCCACAGTGCAGTTCGGCGTCCCCCTGGACGGCATCCAAACCGCCTCGGGGAACGACGGTCCCGTCGACGAGGCGGTGGCGAACAGCGAGGCGATGCTGCTCAGCACCGCACCACTCTCCGTCTCCCTCGCCGTCGCCGTGCCGCGCAGCAACGTCGGCCAGGACTTCCTGGTGCGGATGACGGTGCGCAACGTGGGCGACGAGACCATCCTCGGCGTCAAGCCCTCGGCGCTGTCCATGCTCGGTGATGCTGCAGCGCTCCTCATGGCGCCTCCCGTTCCGGCGTCCGCCACTCTGCTCCCGGACAGCGAAGTCACCTTCCAGTGGACCTACAAAGGCACAGCGGTCGGCAGCTTGCAATTCGTCGGCGAGGCCGAGGGCACCGGTGCCGCGGGAGGCCTGGTGCGCCGTTCCCTCCCGGATCGCTCCGGGGCGTTGCGGCTCCTGCTGCGGGCGACCTCCATGGGCGTGCTGCCGGTGGGCAACGTTCCCTTCTCGATCAACCGCGGTGAAACCGGCGTCGTGCCCTTGAGCCTCACCTTCTCGCACGACGGCGACAGCAACACCTCGGACATCCTGTTGCGCCACATGCGCCTCCGCGTCGAGGACGACACCGGCGCCGGCATCGTGCCCGCCGCCATCCTGGCGCAGCTCGCGGTGCGCGAGGGCTCGCGCACCTACTACGCCAGCACCGCGCTGCCGACGAGCGGGGCGGTGATCGATCTCGACCTGGCGCCGGCGCTCCGGATCACGCCGGACGAACCGTCCACGGTGAGCTTCCAGTGCGACATCCTCCCGACCACCACCGTACCGGTGTTCCGCTTGGTGCTCCTGGACGCCACTGCCTTCGTCGCCGAAGACGCCACCGAGGGCACGCCGGTGACCGTGCACCCCGCACCGGGAAGCTTCCCCATCCAATCCGGGACCGGACAAGTGCGCTCGGCACCCGTCGAGCTCGACGTCGCCACCTTGCCCGCAACTCCCCAGCGTATCGGCCGCGGGCAGACCCAGGTGGCCTTGCTCGGCATGCGTCTCTCCAATCCCGGCGTACCGAACGTCACCACCAACGTGCGCGTCGGTGCCTTCGAGTGCAGCATCGTCGACGCCGCAGGCAACACCCTTCCACTACCCGGAAGTGCCTTCCAAAGCCTGCGCATCAAGAGCGGCGCCCTGACGCTGGAAGAGAGGAGCCTGGTCTCCTCCACCGATCCTTTCGTCACCTTCACGCTCTCGATTCCCGCCCTGGTTCCCGCCGGCGCCGACAACGACCTCGTCATCCTGGGTGACGTGGCGCCCGGCGCCCCTCTCGGCGCCTATCGCTTGCGCCTCGGCAGCCCGGCGAGCATCGATGCGCGGGACGACAACACCCATGCCCCGGTGCCGGTGGTCTATGCCACCACGCCCTTGGAAGGGTCGGCAGTCACGATCGAGGCCCCAGCGGAGAGCTTGCGCCTCGCCGGCACGCCGTCCTTCCCGCCGGGATTCATCGTCGGCGACACCGGGCGCACCGCCCTCGTCGCCAGCTTGCGCCATCCTGGCGCTCCCGGTGTGGGCCGCATCCGCGTCGAGCGCCTGAGCGTGCTCTGCCGTGACGAGGCCCGCCGCAGTCTCTCCAGCGCCGCCTACCTGGATCGACTTTCCTTCTGGCTCGGCGCCCAGGAGATCGCCCAGGCGAGCCAGTTCCCGCCGACCGGGGGCTTCGACGTCTCCCTCACCGACTTCTTCCTCGAACCCGGGCAGACCGTTGCACTCACGGTGAAGGTGGACGTGGAAGCGACAGCGCCGGCCACCTTCTTCGAGCTCCTGCTCCCGGCCGTCACCGCCTTCGACGCCAACCTCGGGGGCTCGGTGCAGGTGCAGCCGGAAAACGGCGCCGAGTTGCCCCTCACCTCGGGTCTCACCAAGCTCGGGCCGCCAGCGACCGATCTCGCCGTGGGATTGGAGAGCCGTATTCCCGCCGTGCTCAGCCCCGACGGCTCCATGGTCCTCCTCGCCCGCTTGTCGTTGCGCAACACCGCGGTGCAAGGCTCGGGGAGCATCGAGGTACAGCGCCTCGTGTGTCGCGCCGCCGATCGCGGCCTGCAGGCCATCGCTCTCGGCGCCGCGACCTCGCAGCTGGTGCTGCTGCAGGACGGCAACGTCCTCGCCGCGAGCGGCACCCTCGGCACCGACAGCGTCACGGTCAGCTTCACGCTGCCGACACCGCTCCGCGTCGACGCCGGCGTCACCGCCCTGGTGGACGTGCAAGCCGCCTTCCGCGGCGACTCCGGCCTCGATGGTTTCCGTCTCGGCGTGGGCAGCGACGATGTGCAGCTCCTGCAACCCTCGGGCTCCCTCGGCGTCCGTGTCCAGGCCGAGCCCGGCCAGGCCTTCCCGCTCTGGACGGAGGCCGGAGGCTTCGCCGTCGCTTCGCTCGGGGAGAGCTTCGCCAACTTCCCCAACCCCTTCGGGCCCGGGCGCGAGAGCACGACCTTCACCTACTACCTGCCGCAAGCGGGGCGCGTGACGCTGCGCATCCTGAGTCCCCGCGGCGAGGCCGTGGCGACGGTGGTGGAGAACGCCGATCGCACCGCCGGTTTGCACCAGAGCGATCTGTGGAGCGGCGCGAACGGCCACGACCGCTTGGTGACGAACGGCGTCTACATCGCCGCTCTCGAAGTGCAGCACCCCGATGGCAGCCGGGAGCGAGTGCTCCGGAAGGTGGCGGTGGTGCGATGAACGACCCCCGCCGCAGAGCCTTCCGCCCTCGCCGGTGGGCGCTTCTCGCCCTCGCCGGTTTCGTCCTGCCGGCCGCGCTCCACGCCAGTGACGACGGCGGCATCCGCTCCGTCTTCGCCTACGGCGCCGGCAACCGCGCTCTCGCCCTCGGCGGGGCCTACACCGGCGCCGCGGACGACGCCAGCGCGCCGCTCTGGAACCCCGGCGGTCTGGCCTTCGTGCAGCGCCGCTGCTTCGATGCCAGTTACGCCAGCCTCTACGGCCTGGGTTTCCGGGAACAATACGCGGCGCTGGCTTTGCCGAGCTGGCGCTTCGGCACCTTCGCTTTGACCTACCAACAATTCAGCGTCGATGGCATCGACCTCCGGGACGAACGCAACTTCGTCCTCGGCGAGGACCAGTCGGACAGTCAAACCCAGCTCGCCCTCGCCTACGGCCGGCAGATCGGCCACATCTGGGGCCTCGGCGCCGCCATCAAGATGCGGCGCCACAGCCTGGCGGGGTACTCCGATACCGGTCTCGGCGTGGATGCCGGCGTGCTCCTCCGCCCGGCGCTGCTCGTCGGGAGCCGCGCTCCCTGGGCCCACCGGCTGGGTCTCGGCTGCACCATCCAGAACGCGGTGCAACCGGCGCTGCGCCTCGACCAGACGAGCGTGGAGGAACCACCGACGCTCCGCACCGGCGCCAGTTACTGGCTGCCCTTCGGGCGCGCCAACCTCCTCTGGGTGGCGGACATCGAGAAGACCGAGGGCATGGACCTCCGGGCCCATGCGGGCATGGAAGCGCGGGTGCACTCGGTGCTGTCGTTGCGTCTCGGGATGAACGACGACAAGCTGGCGGCGGGCACCGGCGTCACCTGGCGCGACTTCTCCTTCGACTACGTCTACGAGAACAACGACATCGAACCGGTGCACCGCTTCGGCGCCGCCTTCCGCTTCGGTCTTTCTGTGGAGGAGAGCCGGCAAGCAGCGCTGGCGGCGCAAGAAGCGGCGCTGGCTGCGCGGCTCGCCGAGGAGTTCCGCAAGCGCCAGGCGCAGCAGGTGGAAGCGCTGCTGCACGAAGCGGCGGCGTTGCAGCGGGAACAGAAGCTCGACGCCGCTCTGGAGCTCGTGACCACGGTGCGTGTCCTGGCCCCGGAGGACGAGCGCAGCCGGCAGCTCGAGGCGGCCCTGCTCGCCGCCAAGGCGCAGCAACTCGAGAGCAGCGGCGCCTTCGCCGACGCGGTTCTCCTCTGGGGTCAGATCCTCGTCCTCGCCCCGGGGGACTCTGCCGCCAAGGCCGGACAGGCCCGCTGCCAGAAGCGGAGCGATGAGCGCGCCGCGCGGTCGCAGAAGATTCGTCAGGAGTTCGCCCACGCCATGGAAGCCTTCATGGCGGAAGACTTCGCCACCGCGCGCCAGGGCTTCCTCCGCGTTCTCGAGCTCAACCCGGGCGACGCGGAAGCGTACGAGATGCTGGATCGCACCGAGAAGGCCAGCACCCGGCGGACGCAGAACAGCCTGCAGCTCGCCGAGCGACTCCTCGCCGACGGCGTCCTCGACGAGGCGGGCCGCCTGCTCGACCAAGCCCGCGCCCTGGATCCGAATGCACCGGGATTGGAAGTGCTCGCGGCGCGTCTCCGGGTCGCGAGCCAGGCGCAGGCGGCGCACACCAACACGCCCGCCCACAACGGCAACACCGCCACGACGAGCGCGGCGTCGCAGCCGACGCCGCTCACGCCGGAGCGCCGTCAAGAGCTCGACGACCTCTACCGTCGCGGCGTCGCTGCCTTGCAAGAGGGACGCACCGAGGACGCGGTGCGCTACTGGGAGCTGGTGTGGTCCTTCGCGCCGGACTTCGAGCGCGTGCGGGAGCATCTGAAGCGCGAGTACATGACCTGGGGCCTCGAGCAGTTCGCCCGCGGCTCCCTCGAGGCCGCCATCGAGCAGTGGCAGAAGGCGCTCCGCGTCGACCCCACCGACCAGCGCGCCCTCGCCTACCTGCAGCGGGCGCAGGAGCAGCTGTCGCGCACGCGGCAGATCCTCGGACCGGGAGATTGAGGAGCATGGTGATGGCCGCAGCCGACACCACACGCAGCGCTCCGCCGGCAGCTCCCGGTGCCGTGCCGACGCGGGCCGCTACGCCGGCCGCTGCGGTGCCCCCCCTGCGGCGGCGCCAGCGTCGCTTCTTCAGCATCCGCCTCATCGTCACCGGCGTCGCCGTGGCGTTGGTGGCCGGTGGCGTCCTCGGCGTCGGCTGGGTGGGCGAGCGGCACGTGCGCAGCGTCCTCAGCACCGAGATGGAGGCGCGCCTGTTGATGACGGCGCGCAACCTGGCGCGGCTTTCCGCCGGCGCCCTGCTGAGCGACTTCCCCGAGCTCGTCCTGCATCCGGCGGTGCGGGAAATCCAAGAAGATCACCCGGAGTTCGCCTTCGTCGTCGTCGTCGACCACGAACAACACATCCAGGGCCACGCCGATGCCCGGACCCTGGACCAGAACTACACCCCGCCTCCGGACCTGCAGCCCCTGGTGCCGCGGAACCGGCTGGCGGCGGGCGAAGCCATCCTCGGCAACGACGCCACCTTGGTGGCCCGCGTGCCGGTGCAGCACCCGAGCGGCGGCGCCATCGGCACGGTCTTCGTCGCCTTGCAGCGCCAGTATCTGGAGGCGGAGGCGACCGCGGCCCGCGAGGAGCAGGGCGTCGTGCTCATGGGGCTCCTCGGCCTGGCGGTGGCCAGCGCTCTGCTGGTCATGACCGTGCTGCTGCGGCCCATCGACCGCTTGCGCGACGGGCTGGAGCGCATCGGCCGCGGCGACCTCGGTACCCCCATCGTGCTGCGCGATCGTACCGAGTTCCAGTTGCTCGCCGATGCAGTCAACTCCATGGCGGCGGAGCTGCAGCGGGCGCAGGGACAGATGATGGAAAAGGAGCGCCTCAAGCACGAGATGGAGCTGGCGCGGCAGATCCAGAGCTCGCTGCTGCCGGCGCACTCCAGCCTGGTCGGCGACTTCGAGGTCCTCGGCGTGCACCAGGCTGCCGCCGAGGTGGGGGGCGACTACTTCGACGTCCTCGAGCTGCCCGATGGGCGCGTCGGCATCGCCATCGCCGACGTCTCTGGCAAGGGCCTCGCCGGCTGCCTGGTCATGTCCATGGTGGCGGTCTTGCTGCGCTCGCTGCGGCGCTCGCATCGCACCCCGTCGGCACTGCTCGCGGCGCTGGACGATCAGCTCGCCGGCAACCTCCGCCCCGGCGTCTTCGTCACCATGTTCTACGGCATCCTGGATCCCCGGAGCGGCAGGCTCAGCTATGCCTCGGCAGGACACAGCCCGGTGCTGGTGCATCGTGCCGCGACGCAGCAGATCGAATGGCACTACACCGAAGCCATCCCGATCGGCGCGGTGCGCGGGGCGCTGCGCGAGACGCTGCGGGACTACGAGCTCGAGCTCCTGGCCGGCGACACGCTGGTGCAGTTCACCGACGGCATCAACGAAGCCTGGGAACCGCAAACGCGCCAGCAGTTCGGCTTCGGTCGCCTGGAGCAGGTGGTGAAGAACGCCGCCGCCGGCGGCAGCCGCGCCGTGATCGCCGCCGTGCGCCGGGCCATTGCGCAATGGACGCAGGAGGCGCCGCGCCTGGACGACGAGACTCTGGTGGTGGTGCATCGCCTGCCGGCCAGCACCGCGGCGGCAGCGGGTACCGCTGGGGCGCTCGCCGGCCGCGCGGTGCCCGGCGCCACCGAGGTGCTCGGCGAGCGCGCTTGGAACCAGCGGCACACCGGCCGCCACTTGGCGCTGCCCCTTGACCCCCATGCGCTGCGCGGCTTGCGCGGCTGGCTCGCCGGCTGCCCGCAGCTGGCCGCACTCCCGGAAGCGGAGGCGGTGCTCCTCGAGCACGCCCTGCACGAGCTCTGCGCCAACGTCATCGAGCACGGTTACCGCGGCCACCCGCGCCCCGATCCCACCGTGAGCCTCGATCTGTGGTGGATCCCCGAGCTGGACCTGTGGAGCGGCCAGCAGCCGCGGGACCCGCAGCGCGCCGCCGCCGCCGGCGAGCAGTGGACGAACCTGCAGCGCGGCGCCTTTCTCCTCCGCGACAGCGGCCGGTCGTTCTCCCCGCTGTCGCGGAAGGAGTCCGACCTCGACGACCCCGAGGTGCGCAAGCGCGGGCGCGGTTTGGGTCTCCGCATCATCCAGGAGGTCATGCACCCGGTGCTCTACCTGGAGTCGACGGTGCAGGGAAACATCACGGTCATGCGTTTCGATCCGGTGGAACAGAGCACAGAGAAGGAGGTTCGGCATGTCTCGACCAGACGGTAGCTCCGGGGGACAGCGCCCGGTTGGACCGAGATCCCTCGGCGGGCACTCCCGCGATTCCTTGCCCAGCCTGGGGGATTTCAGGATCACCGACGGACCGCGCCGCGGCTCCTTGGTGGTCCTGCAGCTGACCGGGCGGCTCGATGGCCGCGCCGCGCAGCTCCTGCAACAACGCTGCAACGAAGTGCGGACGCAGGGCGTGCAGCACCTGGCCCTCGAGCTGAGCGGCATCACCTTCCTGGCCTCCAGCGGTCTCGGCGTCTTCCTGGCCGAAACCGAAGAGTTCAAGGAAAGCGGCGGCAGCCTGCACCTGGTGGCGGCTTCCTCCGTCGTGGCCTCGGTGGTCAACCTGCTGAACGTGGGGCGTTTCCTCTCCCTCGTTCCGTCGGTGGACGATCTCGTGGTGAAGAACTCTCGCTGAGTCGAGAGCGCCGCTCGAGGAGGGTTCATGGCGCGCAAGACGCAGGAGTTGCCCAAGCCCGAACTGGCGGCGCAGCCCCAGGGCGGGCGGCAGTCCCGGGCGCCGGCCGGGACGGGAGCGGAGCGCGGCAGCGGCAGCGAGCTGCAGCGGCACAGCCTGCTCTCGTTCTTCGAGCTGAGCAAGGAGCTGGACTACTCGCTCAACATCTACGACTTCGCCGACCGGGCCCTGTTCAACTTCATGGGCCACCTGGGCACGCCGCACTCGGCGCTCTGGCTCCTACCCCCCGACGATCCGGCAGGTCTGGTGCTGGTGCGCAGTCACGGCCTCCCGGAGAGCGTGGCGCGGCAGATCGGGGCGCAGTGCATGGAGACTCTGGTGGATCTCCTCTTGCGCGACCGGCGCATTCAGTTGCGCGACGACCTGCACCGCATCTTCACGGCGGACGAGATGGAGCTGCTCCGTTCCCGCGGGCTCTCGCTCTTCGCGCCGCTGCTGGCGCCGGACCGGCTGCTCGGCATCATCGCCCTGGGCACGCGGCCGGGCGACCGCGTGGATCCCTTCGAGATCGAGGTACTGCAGGCGTCGGTGGAGTTCTTCGCCGTGGCGCTGCAGAACTCCATCTTCTACCACGAGCTGCAGGAGAGCGTGCGGGAGCTGCGGCAGGCCAACGAGAACCTGCAGGAGCTGGACCGGGCGAAGAACGAGTTCGTGAGCACCATGCACCACGAGCTGCGCACGCCGGTGACGGTGATGCAGATGTACGCCGAGAGCCTGCTGGAGGAGCTGCCCGAGAACAGCAGCCAGCGCGCGCATCTGAAGGTGGTGCTCAAGCAGACGGAGAAGTTGAAGAAGATGCTGGAGAACCTGCTCGACTTCTCCGGCTTGTCCGGGAACCGCCTCGAGGTGCACTGCCAGGCCGGGGACCTGGGACTGGCGCTACAGCAGTACTACGACAACCGCCGCAACGGCGTGGCGATGACGCTCCACGACTTCCGTCTCGCCCTCCCCGACGGCCTGCCGCCCGTGCGGTTCGAGGAACGCCGTCTGCGCCAGGTCCTGGACATCCTGCTGGACAACGCCTTGCGCTTCACGCCCCAGGGCTGCCACATCGTCCTGCGCGCCGCCTGCGACGACACCGTGGGCTCGCCCCGCGTTCGCATCGAGATGGAGGACGACGGCCCGGGCATCGCCCCGGACATGCTCCCCAAGCTCTTCACGCCTTTCGTGCAGGTGGACGGTTCGCTCACCCGCGAGAAGGATGGTCTCGGTCTCGGCCTGGCGCTGGCGCACCGTTTGGTGCAGGCCATGGGTGGCGAGATCCTGGCGGCGAGCGAGATCGGACACGGCATGCGCCTCAGCGTGCTCCTGCCCCGCGCTTGAAGGCCCGCGCCAGGAGCGCCTCGGCCTCGTCCTGCAGGCGCTGCAAGTGCGCGCGGTCGCGGAAGCTCTCCGCATAGATCTTGGCGACGTCCTCGGTACCCGAAGGCCGGGCCGCGAACCAGCCGTTTTCTGTGACTACCTTGATGCCGCCGATGGGCGCGTCGTTCCCCGGCGCCCGGCTCAGCACGGCGCGGATGGGCTCGCCGGCCAGCTCGGTGGCGTCCAGGTCCGCAGGTCCCAGCGCTTGCAGTCGCGCCTTCTCCTCCCGCGTCGCCTTAGTATCCCGGCGTTCGTAGAAAGGCTCGCCCAGCTCTCGGATGAGATCCGCGTACAGCTGGCTCGGATCCTTGCCGCTTTTGGCGCTGATCTCCGCCGCCAGCAGGCAGAGGGCCATGCCGTCCTTGTCGGTGCTCCAGACGCTGCCGTCGCGCCGGAGCAACGAGGCCCCGGCGCTCTCCTCGCCGGCGAAGCCGAGGCTGCCTTGCAGCAACCCGGGGACGAACCACTTGAAGCCGACGGGAACTTCGACCAGACGACGACCGAGACGCGCCGCCACCCGGTCGATGAGGCTGCTGCTCACCAGCGTCTTGCCCACGCCGGCGCCGGCGCCCCAGGCCGGGCGCTGGCGAAAGAGGTAGTCCACGGCGACGGCGAGGTAATGGTTGGGATTCATCAGGCCGGAACGGGTGACGATGCCATGGCGATCGGCGTCGGCATCGTTGCCGAAGGCGAGGTCGAAGCGCTGGCGGTGCGCCACCAGGCCCGCCATGGCGTACGGCGACGAGCAGTCCATGCGGATCTTCCCGTCCCAGTCGAGGGTCATGAAACGGAAGGTCGGGTCGATTTTCGGGTTCACGACTTCCAGATTCAGGTGGTACTCGGAGGCGATGCGTCCCCAGTACGCCGCGCTCGCGCCACCGAGCGGATCGACGCCGAGATGGATGCCGGCGCTCCGCACCGCCTCGAGATCCACCACGGCGGCGAGGTCGCGCACGTAGGCGGCGGCGAAGTCCACCCGGTGCGCTGCCGCCAGAGCGCGCGCGTAGGGAAGGCGCCGGATCTCCGGCGTTCCCGTGCCGGCCTGGAGCGGACCCGCACCCCCCGCACCCGCCGCGCCTGCTCCCGCTGCGCTGCCGCCCAGGAGAGCGTTGGCCCGCGCCTCGATCCAGGCAGTCACCGCTGTTTCGGCGGGACCTCCGTGCGGCGGGTTGTACTTGAAGCCTCCGTCGGTGGGCGGGTTGTGCGACGGTGTGATCACGATGCCGTCGGCCTTGCCGCCGGGGCCCGTGCGGTTGTGGCCGAGGATGGCGTGGGAGATCACCGGCGTCGGCGTGGGCTCGCCGGCGGCATCGATGTGCACGGCCACGCCGTGCGCCGCCAGCACTTCCAGGGCGGAGGCGAAGGCAGGCTCGGAGAGGGCATGGGTGTCCATGCCGAGAAAGAGGGGTCCGTCGATGCCCTGGGCCGCGCGGTACTCGCAGATCGCCTGCGTGATGGCGAGGATGTGCGCCTCGTTGAAGCTGGTGCTGAACGAGCTGCCCCGGTGACCGGAGGTGCCGAAGGCCACTCGCTGCTCGCGCAACGCCGGATCGGGTTGATTCGTAGAGTAGGCGCGGAGAAGCTCCGCCACGTTCACCAGCATGTCGTCCGGCGCCGGCTTGCCGGCGAGGGGATGCAGTGCCATGGGAGGAGCCTAGCGCTTCAGGGCCCCCCCTTGCCAGCGACGGGCCCAAGTCTTGGTGTATCCTGAGCCTCCGGTCGAAAGGAGTTTCCCGTGCCCCGACGCGCCGTCTCGTTCGTCGTGCCTTGCGGTCTGCTCGCTCTCTTCCTCGTCTCTTGCGCCACCAGCACCATGCTCTCCAGCTGGATCGACCCGGAATCCCCCGGCAAGAAGATGGATCACGTGCTCGTCATCGGCGTCGCCAAGAACGAGGTCGTCCGCCGCAAGTACGAAGACGACTTCGTGAAGGAGCTGGCGTCGCGGCACATCAAGGCCATGCCGAGCTACCAGATCCTCCCCGACCCGGCGGCGATCAGCCAGGAAACGGTGGCGCCCCACATCCAGGCGCAGGGCATCACCCACGTGCTGGTGACGCGGATCGTCGACCGCAAGACCGTGACCACCTACGTGCCGCCGACCACGACCACCTATGGCATGGGTTACCCGAGCTACTACCCGTCGTACTACGGCAGCTGGTACGGCTATTACAATGCCGGGTACTCCACGGTCTCGTCGCCGGGCTACACCTACGACACCGAGTACGTCCATCTGGAGACCAACGTCTACGACATCCCGTCGCAGAAGCTGATCTGGACCGGGCTCACCGAAACGGAACTCGGCGGCAAGGTGGAAGCCCAGGTCGATGAGTTCATCCATGTTCTCATCGGCGCCATGACCCAGGACAAGCTGTTCTGAAGCTCGCACGGACCACACTGCGCTGCACTCGGAGGCGGGACGCTTCCGCGCGCCCGGAGTGGACGCCGTGGATTGATCCTTGCTTCGCCCGCGGCGGAGCCTTGGGTCTTCCAGCCTGAGCGTGATTCATGTCCAGTCCGTGCGAGTTGCCCGGCGCCGCGGCCACGCGGCGCGCGTCAGGGTCGGTGGCGACACCGTGGCGCGCCGTCGCCCTCGCTGGCCTGACGCTGCTCGCCGCCTGCGGACCCAAGTCGCGTCCAGAGGCGACGCTGCCCGCACTGCCCACGCACGGCGGCTCTTTCCGCATGGCGCAGGACACGCCGGCTTCCCTCGACCCGGCCTGCCTGGACGACGTCTACGAAGCCACGGTGATCAACCAGATCTTCGACGGCCTGTTGCGCTTCGACGGCAGCTTGAACATCGTGCCCTGCGTCGCCGATCTCTGGGAGGTCTCCCCCGACGGCCTCGTCTACACCTTCCACTTGAAGCCCGGGGTGCGCTTCCACGACGGCAGCGAGGTCACCGCCGACGACGTGGTCTACTCGTTCAGCCGCATCTTCAAGCTGCCCCCCGAATCCACCACCCTCGCCCGCGAGTACCTCGGTCACATCCTCGGCACCCAGGAGTACGCCCAGGGCAAGACCGATTCGATCGCCGGGTTGCAGGCTCTCGGCGACTACGACCTACGCATCGAGCTGGCGCACCCGTTCGCCTCCTTCCTGGCCGTCGTCGCCTCCGATCCCTCTCGCATCGTGCCGCGGCGCTATGTGGAACGGGTGGGTGATGCGCGCTTCGGCCGCGAGCCCGTGGGCTGCGGTCCCTTCCGCTTGGCGCGCTGGAGCGACAAGGACATCGTCCTCGTCGCCGCCCCGGGCTACCATCTCCAGGGGGCGCGCCTCGACTCGCTCTGCTTCGAGCTCCCGGGCGACAAGGTGCGCGATTACGCCGCCGCCGCTTTCTTCGCCGGCCGGCTGAGCGCGGCGCTGGTGCCCCAGGGGCGTCTGGCGGAATTCCAGTCCCGTCCCGGCGCCCGCATCCTGACGCGCCAGGAGCTCAGCCTCACCTTCATCGGTCTCAACCAGAAGCGCCCGCCGTTCGACGACGTGCGTGTGCGCCAAGCCTTCGCCTGCGCCATCGATCGCGACGAGATCCTGCGGCAGGAAGCGGCGGCACGCGTCGCCCCCACCGGCATCCTGCCGCCCGGCATGCCGGGCTACACGCCGACGCCGAAGCTGCTGCAGTACGACCCGGAACGGTCGCGGGCGCTTCTCGCCGCCGCCGGCTACCCGGAGGGACGCGGCCTGCCCCGCATCGTCTTCACCACCGCGAGTCAGACCCAGCAATCGCAGCAGATCCTCGATGCCTTGAGCCGCCAGCTGGCGGCGGTGGGCATCCGCCTCGAGATCGAGAAGCGGAGCTGGCTCGACTTCAGCAGCGCCCTCACCGCACAGAAGCTGCAGTGCTTCACCGTCACCTGGCTCGCGGACATCCCGGATCCGGACTCGATCCTCTATCCCCTGGGTCAGAGCGAGGGCTCGGCCAACTTCGCCAACTACCGCAACCCCCGGGTGGATTCCCTGCTGAGCGAGGGCCGCGGCGCCCGCTTCGGTTTGGGGCGGATGAAGATCTATCGCACCGTGGAGCGCCTGCTCCTCGACGACGCGGCGGTGGTGCCGCTCTTCCATCCCCTGCAGGCGCTGGCGGTGCAAGAGACCGTGCGCGGCGTGCACATGACACCCATGGGCATCGGCAACATCGCGATGGAGGAGGTCTGGTTGCAGACCGCTCTCCTGGCGGAGAAGAGACCTTGAGGAGGCCTGGCGTGCAACCCCTGGACAGCTTGCGGCGCTTTCGCAGCTTGGGACTGCAAGGACGCTTCATGCTCTACTTCGGGATCATCGTGATCTCGCTGATGACGAGCGTGATCTACGTGGTCGGCACCCGGCACAGCGCCGACATGCTGGAGCTGACCCAGATGCGGGGCGTCGCCATCGCCAACTCCATCGCCGCGGGGGTGCGGAACTCCTTGCTCAGCTACGACTACGTGTCGCTGCAGCAGGCCGCCGAGACCTCTGTCCAGGACAGCGGTGTGCTCTACGTCGTCATCCTCGACAAGGAAGGCCGCGTCGCCGCGCACAGTGAGCAGCCCGACCGCCAGGGGCAGCGGGCCGACGACGCCAACAGCCGCCGCATCCTGGCGGTCAACGAGGTGGTGATCCAGCGGCTCGGGGTACAGCCGGGGAACGGGCCACGCTCCCCGGTGCTGGACATCGCCGTACCGGTGCACGTGGAAGGGACGCCGGTGCGCTGGGGCACGGTGCGCCTGGGTCTGTCGCTGCAGCCGCTCATGGCTTCGGTGGCGCAGACGCGTCTCGTCCTCTCGCTCCTCGGCGCCAGTGCCGTGGTGGTGGTCCTGCTCTCGGCGCGCTTCTTCTCCCTCAAGGTGACCCTGCCGCTGCAGCAGCTGGCGCGGGCGACCGCCGCCGTCTCCAAGTCCGATCTCGATCACGTGGTGCAGGAGGACTTGGTGGGCGAGCTGGGCGAGCTGGCGCGTTCCTTCAACAAGATGACCAACGATCTCAAGCAGAGCCAGGACGCCATCCGCTACCACAACGCGCATCTGGAGCAGATCGTGCAGCAGCGCACCGCGGCCCTGCACCAGAAGGCGCAGGAGCTGGAGAAGGCCAACAAGGAGCTGAAGGAGATCGACCGCCTGAAGAGCGACTTCCTCAGCAACGTCAGCCACGAACTGCGGACGCCGCTCACCTCCATCCGCAGCTTCACCGAAATCATGCTCGACGACCCGGAGGCGCTGACCGAAGACGAGCGCGTCGAGTTCCTCGGCATCATCGCCCATCAAACCGAGCGTCTGACGCGCCTCATCAGCGACTTGCTCGATCTTTCACGCATCGAGGCCGGGGAGATGCGCTGCCGCCTGCTCCCGGTGGAGCTGTCCCGCATCATCGATCCCTGCCTGGAGACGCTGCGCACACTGGCCGCGGAGCGCGAGATCCGCGTGCGCACCGAGATCGATCCGAACCTGCCCGCGGTGCTGGCCGACTCGGACCGCATCAGCCAAGTCGTCACCAACCTGGTGGACAATGCGATCAAGTTCACGCCCCCACGGGGCGTCATCACCGTGGTGGCGCGACCTTGCCCGCACCGGGAGCCCGAGGAACTGGGGCCCCAGCGGGGCGGGCCGGCTGGCATGACCAGCATCAGCCCGGAGAGCGACGCTTATGTCCTGGTCGAAGTGCGCGACACCGGCGTCGGCATCCCGAAGGAGCACCACCAGCGCATCTTCGACAAGTTCGGTCAGGTGGGGAACGTCCTCACCGAGAAGCCTCAGGGCACCGGTCTCGGCCTGGCCATCTCGGGCAACATCGTGGTACAGCACGGCGGCGCCATCTGGGTGGAAAGCGCTCCCGGCGAAGGCTCCATTTTCCGTTTCACCTTGCCGGTGGCGGCGACGCCAGCGGCTCGACCCGCACCGCGGCGGAGCGACCGGCCGGCGCCGGAGCGCACCACCGTGGCCGAAACCCATCTGGTGCAAGCGCTGCAGCGCACTGGCCCGGGCAAGCAGGTGCTCATCGTGGACGACGAGCCTTCGATCGTGACCGCGTTGAGCGAGCTGCTCGCGCCGCTCGGTTACACCACCGTCGGTTGCCAGAGCGGCAGCCAAGCCGTCGCCAAGGCGCGGCAGCTGGAACCGGATGTGATCATCCTGGACATCATGATGCCCGAAATCGACGGCTACGACGTGCTGCGCCTCTTGAAGAGCGATCCCGCCACGGCGGCAATCCCGGTGATCGTGCTCTCCGTGCTCGAGGACCGGGACAAGGCCATGGCCCTCGGCGCCAGCGAATACATCCGCAAGCCCTTCGAGAAGGCGAAGCTGATCGAGAACGTCCGGGCTTTGGTGTGAAGCCCAGGAGCGTCCCGCGGACGCGTGTTGGGAGGAAAGCGATGGGACAGCCGACGAGCCCCGGCTCCCCTTACGTCCTGGTCGCGGACGACGATGCCCTCACTCTGCGCTCGGTGAGCATCATCCTCCGCAGCGCCGGGCTGCGGGTGGTGGCGGTGAAGGATGGTGCGGCGGCGCTGACGCAGCTGCGGCGCGAGAAACCCCGGGTCGCCGTCTTCGACGTCATGATGGGATCCATGAGCGGTCTCGACCTCTGCCGCCTGATCAAGTCCGACGACGAACTGCGCGACGTCCATGTCATCTTGCTCACGGCGCGCGCCATGCAGCGCGAGCGGACCGAAGGATTGGCCGCCGGGGCCGACGACTACATCTCCAAACCCTTCTCCAACCGGGAGCTCTTGAGCCGCGTGCAGAGCGCTCTCCCGGCGGCGCCGCCGGTGCCCCCCTGAATCGGGGCCGCTCCGCCGCGCCCGCGCTCAGCCGCCCTTCTGCACGCCGATCGAAATGATTCGATGCGGTGGCTCCGGCTCCACGCTGATCTCGAGCTCAGTCGGTGCCCCCGGCGTCTCGAGCACCAGGGTGAGGCCGTCCGCCGTGGGTACGACCCGTTGCACCCGGAACTCCGCCAGCTCGTCCCGCAGCGCCACCAGGCTCTGGTCGAGAGCGTCCTCCCCCTGACTCTCCAGGACATCCGGCACGAAACCGGTGCGGACGAAGTCGCGCCTCCAGGCTGCGTCGGAGGTCGTGAGCGCTTCGAGCAGCTCCGCGGCGCGCTGCGCCTGGGGTCCGCCCGGGAGCCCCCATTTCGACGCCAAGGATCCTGGCGCTGCGGGCGCTCCCACCGGGCTCGTGGACTGCGACGCTGCCGCTGCGGGCACGCTGGGCGGCAGCGCCGGCACCTCGCCGGTGAAGACGATGCGCGCCAGGGGGCGCGCCAGCCGGCGCATCCGCCGCTCGCGACTCGCGGTGGTGTAATAGATCACCACGTCGCTGTCGAGGAAGCGGAGGAAATCGGCGAAGTAATAAGGATTGCCACCGTTGTGCGTGATCAGCGTCCCCCAGTCGGTCGGCTCGATGGACCAGCCGTAGCCGTACCAGGTGCCACCGCCTTCCTCGACCTGTTTCGTGATCATCTGGGCTCGGGCGGCCGCGGGCAGGATGGCGTCGCCGGCCAGGGCCCGGTGCCAGCGCAGCATGTCGAAGACGGTGGAATGGATGCCGCCGTTCCCGAGCAGGTTCCAGCCCGGGCCCTCGGGCAGGATGGCGTGCTCCATCGTCGTGCCCCAGTCGCTGCCGTCGTCGTTGCTCCCGTGCGCCAGGCGCGCCGGATCCCAAGCCGGGAGGCGATACCCCGTGTCGTGCATCCCGGCGGGCACGAAGAGTTGGTCGTGCAAGAATGGCTCATAGTCCTGACCCGACGCCTTCTCCACGATCGCCGCCAGCAGGCTGTAACCGACGTTCGAGTACTCGTAGCGCGCGCCGGGGGCGAAGAGGAGCGGCGTGGCCAGGGCGCGCTGCACGTAGGCGTCCCGACCGATGCGCTCGCGATCGTCACCGATGGCGCCGGGGAAACCGGCGGTGTGCGTCAGCAACTGGTGCAACGTGATGCCGCTCTTGTCCGCCGGCACGGCGTCGAACCAGCGCCCGAGCTTGTCCTGCACCGAGAGCTTCCCTTGCGTCTCCAGCTTCAGGATCGCGGTGGCGGTGAACTGCTTGGTGATGGACCCGGTGGTGAAGACGGTTTCCGCCGTGATCGGGCTGTTCCCGCCGGGGACCGTGGTGCCATAGCCGCGGGCGAGAAGGACGTTCTCGCCGCGGGCGACGAGAACGGCGCCGCGGAAGCCCTCTGCTGCTGCCGCCGCCATGGTGCGCTCCAGTCCCGCGGTGACCACCGAGTCCGGCACCGCCGCAGCCCGTGCCTGCACCGGCGCGACGAGGAGCAGCATGAGCAGGAGAAAACGGCAGCCTCGACGCATGCGGCCTCCCAGTGTCGAAACCAAGTGATCCCGTCCACGGCGACGGAGCGTAAGGCTTACGCCCGGACATGGTAACACCGAGCGTGCAAAGCCGTCGGTCCGCTGGAGGGCCGCGTGCAGAATGCACCTCTCCGGACGCCCGGCCGGAGCATCGGGAGCGTCAGGCGCCCTCCTGCCGCTCGTTTTCGCTCCGCCGGCATGGGGTGCCCTCGGCCCGCATGCGCCCACACCGGACACGGTGTCGACACGGAGATCCGTTGCACTCCCTTTTCTCGCCGTCGGCGGACGTCGGCGGAACACTCGATGCATGCGCGATGATCTCGTGACCGATGGACGTTGACGATGGAGCGGCCGGTGACGACGCCTCGGCGACGCCGGCAGCGCTGGGTGGCTGGGAGGTGTGGGGTGGGACGCAGTGACAGGCTCCTTGCTTTCGCTCTCCTCTCCACTCTCCTCGGCGCCTGGGCCCAGCCAGCCGGCGCCAGCTCGGCGCGGCCGGCACGCCTCGAGGCCTGGGTGGACACGGACGTCCGCTTCCAAGTCATCGCCGCCGACAGCATGCTGCAATGCTTCGACGGCTCCGACTTCGCCCTCCTCAACCCGGGCTGCTTCGTCACCAGCAACCCGAGCCAGGCGGGCGACTGCACCTCCAGCTCGACCCAGTACCTGATCCAGTACCTGTTCCCGGATCCTCCGGTACCGCAACGGCTGCGGGGCTTCGGTTTCCTGAGCAACGACGGCAACACCGTATTCCCCGCAGCCGGGGCGATCCTCATTCCGGTGCAGGGTGGCAACCTGCGCTTCCCCACCGCCAACGAGCTCAACCAGCTGGCGGTGCGCAACGTGCACAGCCACGGTGACACGACGGAAGTCTTCGTGGATCTGCGCGACCAGAATCTGATCGTCCAACCGGGCGGTGGCTCGGCACTCGTCCTCGCCCTGCAGTTCCCCGACGGCGGCCAGCTGACGGCACCGACTCAGGGCCCGGGGATCGCCGCCGAAGCCACCGCCCCTGACAACGATTGCGACTTCTTCACCGTCGATGCGGGCCGCTCGGGCGTCTGGTTCGAGCCGGTGTACGACCCGCAGAATCCACAGTCCCTGCCCCTCGAGTGGGCCTTCGTCGCTTTCTTCGATCCCACCACGCTGGGGGTCGAGGCGCTCACCTGGTCGAACATGAAGAGTCTGTATCGCACGCCATAGTGCGGCTCCGCCGGACGATCGTGAAACTCCTCGGTGCTCCCCTGGGAGGAGTTTCACCTCGTCCGGCCGGACGATTGCGTCTCTCCCCGCCATGAGGCAGACTGCCTCGGGTCTCCGGAGCGAACGCCCAGCGAACCCAGGCGGTGTGCCCGTGCGCGACAAGACCCCCCTTCATTCGGCACGACGGGAGTTCCGCACGGTGGTGCGGCAGGTCGCTGCGGCGCCGCATCGCGCGGTGGTGCTGCTTCTCGCCGCGGCGTCGCTCCTCGCGGCGTCCCTGCTCTTCGCCGCTGCCAGCGGCACGCGCGCCGCGAGCGGCACGAGCGAGGAGCTCAGCCTCGAGAGCGGCCTGCGCGTTCTCCTTCTGCCCCACGCGGGCAGCGGCATGGTGGCGAGCAACGTTTTCGTCGGCGCCGGCTCGACGCGTGAGGAGAACCGCGACGCGGGCAGCAGCCACTTCCTGGAACACGTCCTCTTCAATGGCACCGAGCGGCGCACGCAGGAGCAGATCTACGCCGAGACCGACCGCATCGGCGCCTACAACAACGCCACGACCAAGCAGGAGTACACCCACTACATGATGGTGGCGCCCTCGGAAAAGCTCGCCGCAGCCCTCGACATCCAGGCGGACATGCTGCTGCACAGCACCCTGCCGGAGGCGAAGTTCGATAAGGAACGGGGCATCGTTCTCGAGGAGCTGAGCAAGGACATGGACGATCCGGAGTACCGCGCGGACCGCGCCCTGGAAACGATGCTCTACGGCGAGGGCAGCCACTTCGCCCGTCCCGTCCTGGGGACGCCGACGACCCTGAAGGAGCTGCCGCGGGCGAACGTCGCGGAGTACTACGCGCGCCAGTACGTGCCGTCGAACATGCTCCTCGTGCTCATGGGTGAGTTCGAGCGCGATGCGGCGCTGGCGGAGTTGCAGCGTCTCTTCCCCACTCCCAGCGCCCGACCCCCCGCGGCTGCGCCGCTCCCGGTCCCGCCCGGACCGCTCGCCGCCCCAGGGCGACTCACCCTGCAGGCCGTCGAGGGACCCTTGGCGGTGGTCGAGCTCCTGGCGGCGCTGCCCGCAGGTGTACCGGAGGATGACGCCCTGCTCGCGTTGCTTGCCCAGATCGCCGGCGGCAGCGAATCGAGCCTTCTCGAACGGGCTTTGCAGCAGGAACCTGCCGTGCCGCACGAGCCAGCGAGCGCGACCCTGCATCACCGTGCCGACAGCCGGCTGCTCGAGCTCCGTGTGCGCCTCGCCTCCGACACCGCACCGCAGTCCTCTGCGGGAGCGGCAGCGGCGGCCACGGAGGCGGCGAAGCGTTTGCTCACGGCGTTCCGCAGCCTCGGCACGATTGGCGCCGCGGAACTGGCGGCGGCGCAGAAAGCGCTTCTCACCCAGGAAGTCTCGCAACTCGAGCAGCTGCACTACTACGCCATCTTCCAGGGCGACCGCCTCTGGCACGTGGGCCCGGGCTTCACACCGCGCTATCTCGCGGCGTTGGAGAAGGCCGATGCCGCCGCCCTCGGCGCCATGGCCAAGAGGGTGCTCGCCGCGGCGCCATTGCAGATTGCCGCCGCGGGCCCTGGCCTGGTGACCCAAGCGAGCGACCTCTCGGGGCTCGAACCACTTGCCCAGCTTTCCCTTGCCTCGACGACGTCCGTCGCCGGGGAGCCCGAGCGCCGGCCGCCCGTGCCGCTCGCTGCGGACGAACCGGCCACGGTGCAGCAGCTCGGCAACGGCCTCACCCTGGTGCACACGGCTTCCGCCAGCACGCGGATGTTCGCCGCCCATCTCCTGGTGCGGAACCGCAGCCTGCGGGAGCCCGCAGACGCGCCTGGTTGCGCCGATCTGCTGCACCGCAGCATGGCGGCCCGCATCGACAAGCTGGGGGCGGGGGGACCTTCGCCGCTCGAACGCATCGGCGGCACGCTCAAGGTGGCAGACAGTCCTTCCATTCCCTACGACGACTACTACACGACGCCGCTCTACTCCTTCGTGCGCCTCGAGTGCCTCGACACCTACTACCAGGAGGCTCTCGGATTGCTGGCGACGATGGTCGCCGGCCCGCACGACGATGCCGAGGCCCTCGACACGGCGCGGAAGGAAATGCTCTCCGCCTTGCAGCGCACCTCCAGCCAACCTGGACCCCGCGCGCAGGCCCGGTTCGACGCCCTCCTGCAGCCGGGTCATCCGCTGTCGCGGCCCGTGCTTGGGGACGCCGAGAGCCTGGGGAAGATCACACCGGACATGCTGGCTCGCTTCGCCGCCGATTACCTCGCGCCGGACCAGCTCGTGCTCGCCGTCGTCGGCGACGTCCCACGCGAGGTGCTGCTCCCCCAGGTCGAAGCGACGCTGGGACATCTCTCGGCGCGCCGGGCGAAACCTCTCGCGGTGCCGGCACTCCCTCTCACTCAGGCGGCGGCACGCGAGGAGCTCCAGGTCGGTGGCAAGCAGGCGGCGCTCCGCCTCGGCCGCGTCGTCGATGTCGATCCGGCGGACCGCTGGGCCCTCCTGGTGGCGGCAAGCCTCGCTTCCAGCCGCATGCAGCAGGACCTGCGCGAAACCCGCGGTCTCGCCTACTCGCTCGGCATCTCGACCCAATTCGTCGGTGACCGGGCGAGCATCGTCGCCTCCATGGGAACACGCCCGGAGAACCTCGCCGAAGCCGAGAAGGGCATGCTCGACTACATCACTGCAGGCAAGCTGCAAGCTGCGCCGGACGCCATCGAGACGGCGGTGAACAAGTACCTCGCGCTCGTCCGCATGCGCCGCATCACGAGCATGGGTCAGGCATTCAACTTGAGCCGGGATCTTTTCCAGTGTGGCGGCATCGATTATGCCGAGCGCGAGGCGAAGGGCCTCATGGCGGTGCGGCCCGAGGACGTGGAACGCGCCGCCCAGCGCTACCTCGGCCCTGGCCCGCTCGTCACCGTGATCGCGCGTTAGGGGCTTGCATCGCCGTGAACCTGCGCCACCTCTACCAGCGGCTGGACCCGAAGCTGACGCGATGGATGGCGCGCCAAGGTGTGCTCCTGCTGCGCCTGAGCCTTGGCGTCGTCTTTTTCTGGTTCGGCGTGCTCAAGTTCTTTCCCGACCTGAGCCCGGCGCAGGGACTGGCGACGCGGACCATCGAGAAGCTGAGCTTCGGCGTGGTGCACGCTTCGGTCTCCATGCCACTGCTGGCGACCTGGGAGTGCTTGATTGGTCTCGGCCTCGTCACCGGCATCATGATGCGGGTGACGCTGCTGCTCATGTTCGTGCAGATGCTGGGCACCATCGCACCGATCTGCCTGTTTCCGAGCGAAGTGTTCCAGCGCTTCCCCTATGCCCCGACCCTGGAGGGCCAGTACATCATCAAGAACTTGGTGCTGGTGAGCGCTGGTGTCGTGATCGGTGCGACCGTTCGCGGCGGCAAGCTCGTCGCAGATCCCGACCGAACGCCCTCATCGACCGAGATGTGAGAGCACGCCACTATTTGCGCTCGACCACCGTGACTTTGACCGTCTGGCGCTTGCCGTCGCGGACGAAGGTGACCTCGGCTTCGTCCCCCGGTGAGAGCGTCTTCAGCACCTCGCTGTAGCTGGCGAGATCCGTGACCGCGACGCCGGCGAAGCCGACGATGCGATCGCCGGCCCTGAGCCCCACCTTTTCCGCCGGACTGCCGGCAATGACGCCGGAGAGCAGGACGCCTTCGCCCTTGTCGTTGAAGTCGGGGATGCTGCCGAAGGTGACACGCCGGCTGCCACTACTCTTCGGCGCTATTTGCGCCGGTGCACTCGTGGCACCCGGTGGCAGGAAGGTCAGCGGCTCGTCACGGTCCGCGAGATAGCGCACCAGCTCGCTCGTGAAGCCCGCGATGCGCTCGAGCCCGGCGTAGTCGAGCTTGTCCGGCGTGTCCCCCGGCCGGTGGTAGTCGGCGTTCGCCCCGGTGAACAGCTGGATAGCCGGCACGCCGCGCCCG